>JBEKZK010000633.1:0-6598 GCA_049509935.1 Xanthobacteraceae bacterium
TCGGCCGCCGGGTGGTGACGACGACGCCGAAGCGATCCGCGAGCCGCTCGGTCGCCACCCGCAGGTGCATCTCGCCCTGGCCCCAGACGATGACCTCGTGGGTCTCGGGATTGTGGATGACGCTGAGCGAAGGGTCTTCCTCGATGAGCTTGTTGAGGGCCTGGCCGAGCTTGACGTCGTCCTTGCGCTCCTTCGCGGCGATCGAGATCGCGAGCACCGGCGGATAGGGAGCGATCTCGGCGACCGGCGCGTGCGGCTGCTTGCCGGAGGTCAGGGTCTCGCCGGTCCGGGCATGATCGAGCTTGCCGAGCGCAACCGTATCGCCGACCACGGCCGGCCCACGCTTCTCGTGGGTCTGTCCGCTCAACTTGAACACGCCGGAGACCCGGTCGTGGGTGCCCGATGCGCCGGTCAACATGGCGCCTTCCGCGATGGTCCCGGAGAGCACGCGGGACAGCGACATCTTGCCGCCGTGGGCGGTGTGCAGGGTCTTCAACACGAAGGCGATCGACTCGCCGTTGGCCTTCACGCCGAGCCGCCCGACCGTGTCGGCGACGCCCGGCGACTCGTGGCGCAGCGCCTTCATCAGACGCAGGACGCCGTTGGTGCGCGACGCCACGCCGATCAGCACCGGGCAGATGATGCCGTCGCGCAGCTCCTTGGAGAGATCGTCGAACACCTTGTCGCGCGGCGGCGGAATGTCCTCGAGCAACTGCTCCATCAGCTCGTCGTCGTGATCGGCGAGCTTCTCCAGCATGCTGAAGCGGGCCTCCTTCTCGCGGTCGAGATGATCGCCGTCGAGCGGCACCACGGTCGAGGGGGCATGCTCCTTGTAGATGAAGGCGCGCTCCAGCGCGAGATCGACGAAGCCGGTGATGATGTCGTTCGACCAGATCGGGATCTGGCGGAGCACCAGCGGCACCCGCGAGGCCGGCTGCAGCACCTGCAGGGTCTCACGGACGCGCTTGTCCGCCTTGTCGATCTTGTTGAGGAACAGGAAGCGGGGGATGCCCAGATCCTCGAGCTCGCGCAGCACCAGTTGGAGCTGCGGAACCTTGCGCTCGTCGGCTTCGCACACGACGACCGCGGCGTCGACCGCCGGCAGCGCCACCCGCATGTCGTGGATGAACTCGACCGAGCCCGGGCAATCGATGAACGTGTAGGTGTCGCCCATGAAGGTGGTCGAGGCGACCGACATCTCGACGCTCATGCGGTGGTGGCGCGCCTCCGGGCTGCCGTCGCCCACGCTGGTCCCGGCGTCGACGGTACCCTGTCGCTGAACCGCTCCGGTGCGCGCCAGGATCGCCTCGAGCAGCGTCGTCTTGCCGCTCTGGAAGGGCCCCACCAGTGCGATACACCGGGGGGCCGCCGGACTCGTCCCTGACGGCTGTGCCATGTCTGCCTCCTTGCGCTCGTCCTCGCCCGGTTCCAGCCTTCTCGCGGGCCAGTGCCCGTTATCGTTTCAGGCGGCGGCGATGCTGGCAAGAGGATCGAGGCCCATGTGCGGCGCGCGCCGCGGCGAGCGCGGGAGGATATCCGGCTACCGGGCAGCGATCGGCGTTTTCACGGCCCGTAGCGCAACTCGAGCTCGGCGACGCCGACCGCGACGTTGATGCCGGTCTGTCCCTCGATGCTCACCGGCTGCAGCGCCAAGGAATTGTTCGAGCCCCCGACCAGCGCATTGGCGTTGCCGCCGACCCCGACCGCCGCTCCCGCGGTGACACCGGCGTAGTTGCCGGCGAGATCGCCCGGGCCGATCTGCCGGGTGGGAGCGAACACGCCCCAGGCGAGCGACGACTGCTCGGTGAAGCCGATGTCGACGCCGAGCTTGCGCACGACCCCGTGGTAGCGGACCGGCGGGCCGTAGTCGGAGCGGAATACGCACTCGAGCTCGTGCACCGAGCCGACGATGAAGCTGGTGGTTCCCAGTCCACGGCATTCCAGGATGCCCGCCTGGACCCGCGGTTGCGCCGCCGCCGGACCGGTCACCAGGACCGGCGCCACTGCCAGCGCCGCGACAGCACCGAGGATCGATGATCGGGTCATGTTGACCGGGAGACTTGTCGACTTCTACTCGGAAGCGACCGCGTCCGGATCGGCCCGCTTCGGGAGCAGCGTCCGGACGCTCTGATTTGGCTGGCCTGACGCAGGCCGCCTCAATACGTGAAGATGAGCAGCGTGCCCACGAGGACACCGATCGACATCATCAGTGCCGGAACCAGATCCAACCGCCGATACGCAATCCGACCGAACATGCGATCCACCATGTGCCTGCCCCGTGCCGACCACTAAGCCTCATTCCTGGACTTCCGACAACCGATAAGAGCGGCATGAAACCGCTTTCACTGCGCGCTGTGTCTATCGCGCAACAGATTGGACCATAGGGCAACACTCTGTCGACAGGGCGCCGCCACAATTGACTGGCATTGCGCGTACGAGAGTAAACGCCGACACAAATCGTTCACTTCAAATTCCCGCAAAAGCGCTGGATGCGGGTGCACGCCTCCTCGAGATCTGCGGTCCGCGTCGCGTAGGAGATGCGGAAAGCCGGGCCGTGCCCGAATGCCGAGCCCTGGACCACAGCGACCCCTTCGCCTTCGAGCAGCTCGGTGACGAAATCGTCGTCGCTGCGGAGCGTCCGGCCGGATGGTGCCGTCCTGCCGATCGTGCCGGCACACGACGGAAACACATAGAACGCACCCTCCGGCTTCGGGCAGGTGATGCCCTTGGCCTGGTTGAGCATGCCGACCACGAGATCGCGGCGCTCCTTGAAGACCTTGTTGTGCTCGGCGATGAAGCCCTGCGGCCCCTCGAGCGCCTCGACGGCGGCCCATTGGGAAATCGAGCAGGGAGCGTGGGTCGACTGCGACTGCAGGGTCGCCATCGCGGTGATCAGCTCCTGTGGCCCGCCGCCATAGCCGATGCGCCAGCCGGTCATGCAATAGGTCTTCGACACGCCGTTGACGGTGAGCGTGCGGTCGTAGAGTCGGGGCTCGATCTGCGCCGCGGTGGCGAACTCGAAATCGTCGTAGACCAGGTGCTCGTACATGTCGTCGGTGAGCAGCCAGACGTGCTGGTGGCGCACCAGCACGTCGGTCAGCGCCTTGAGCTCGGCGCGCGTATAGGCCGATCCGGTCGGATTGGACGGCGAGTTGAGGATGAGCCACTTGGTCTTCGGCCCGATCGCCCGTTCGAGCGCCTCCGGCCGCACCTTGAAGCCATCCTCCATGCGGCTCTCGACCGTGACCGGCGTGCCGCCGGCCAGCAGCACCATGTCGGGATAGCTCACCCAGTAGGGCGCCGGGATGATCACCTCGTCGCCCGGATTGAGGGTGACGGCGAGCGCGTTGTAGAGCACCTGCTTGCCGCCGGTGCCGACGCTGATCTGCGACGCCTTGTAGTCGAGGCCGTTCTCGCGCTTGAACTTCCTGGCGATCGCCGCCTTGAGCTCGGGGATTCCGTCGACCGCCGTGTACTTGGTCTTGCCGCTCTCGATCGCCCGGATCGCCGCCTGCTTGATGTTGTCGGGCGTGTCGAAGTCGGGCTCGCCGGCGCCGAGCCCGATGACGTTCTGCCCCGCCGCTTTCATCGCCCGGGCCTTGTCGGTCACCGCGACGGTGGCGGACGGCTTGACGCGCGCGAGCGTGTCGGCGAGGAAGGCCATGGGCTTGCTCCGTACTCTGCGGCGTACCGTCATGCCCGGCCCTGTGCCGGGCGCGGCATGCTCATGCTCTCTTCATAGCGCGCCCGCGGCGCCGCATCGAGCGACTAATTTTAATCAATTCAATCAATTGACAGCATCGATCGTCCGGCCGATCGGGGCCGGTGCCGCAACCCTCCCTTAATCTCGCGTTGCTAGACAGACCACCAGCTTGTGGAATCGACCATGTCTGGCCACGCCATGAACCGGCCGATCGAGGCCCTGCGGACCGGCGCATTCCTGACCCGCGCGCGGGTGCGGCTGTGGGCGGTTGCGGTGCTCGCGGCCTCCGCGGCAGCGCTGCTGTATGTCGTCGTCACGGCGCACGGCGTGATCGACAGCCAGGGCCGCCCGCTGGGGACCGATTTCTCCCTGGTCTACGCGGCCGGGAGCCTGGTCCTCGACGGACAGCCGATCGCCGCCTTCGATCCGGCGGCGCTGTTTGCCCGCGAGCAGGCGATCTTCGGCGACCAGACGCAGTTCTATCCCTGGATCTATCCGCCGTTCTTTCTCGGACTTGCCGCGCTGCTCGCCCTGATGCCGTACGGGCTGGCGCTGCTGGCGTGGCAGGGCGCGACGCTCGCCGCCTATCTGGTGGCGGTGCGCGCCATCCTCGGACGCTCGGGCGCGCAGATCGACCGCCTCTGGGTGCTGCTCGCGGTCGCCTTCCCGGCCGTGTTCGTCAATATCGGCCACGGCCACAACGGGTTTCTCACCGCGGCGCTGCTGGCGGGCGGCCTCGTCCTGCTCGATCGCCGTCCGGTCGCCGCCGGCGTGCTGCTCGGGCTCATCGCCTACAAGCCGCAGCTCGGGATCCTGATCCCGCTGGTGCTGGTCGCGACCGGACGCTGGCGCACCTTCGCGGCGGCGGCCGCCACGGTCGCGGCCCTGGTGCTCGCCGCCACGCTCGCGTTCGGCGCGGAGGTGTGGCCGGCGTTCCTCCAATCCTCGCGGTTTGCCCGCACCGCGGTGCTCGAAGCCGGCGGCACCGGGTGGCACAAGATCCAGAGCGTATTCGCCTGGGCACGCATGTGGGGCGCCGGCGTTCCGCTCGCCTACGTGCTGCAGGGCGCCGTCAGCGTGGCGGTCGCGGCGACGCTGGCCCGGCTGTGGCGCGGTCGAGCGGACTTCGCGCACCAGGCCGCGGCGCTCGCGATCGCCACCATCCTGGCAACGCCCTACAGCCTCGACTACGACCTGATGGTGCTGGCCCCGGCGATCGCGTTCCTCGCGGCCGACGGATTGGCGCGCGGATTCGGCCCTTACGAGAAGACCGCTCTCGCCGCGCTGTGGATCGTGCCGCTGATCGCCCGCGCGGTGGCCCAGGCGACCCTGATCCCGGTCGGCGCCATCGCGATGCTGGCGGCGTTCGCCGTGATCGCTCGGCGGCCGAGCGACGGGCTCGCGCCGGCGACGGCCGCCTCGAGCAGGCCCGGCGCCCCCGCGCTGGCCCGGGGCGAGGCATGAGCCAGACGCCCCGCCTGCTGATCACCGGCGCCTCCGGCTATATCGGCGGCCGGCTGGTCGAGCTGGCGGCCGCGCGCGGCATCGAGGTCGCGGCGCTCGGCCATGCGCCGCACGGCAGCGCCGTGCCCGCCTTCGCCTGGCGCCTCGGGGCGCAAGCTCCCGATCCCGCCGCGTTCGCCGGCGTGACCGCCGTCATCCATCTCGGGCATTCGTGGACGAGCGACGCGCGGCAGAAGACATCTGCCGACAACATCAACTTGACGGGCAGCGACGCGCTGGCGCGGGCCTCGTTCGCGGCCGGCGTGCCGCGCTTCGTCCTCGCCTCGACCACGTCGGTCGGTCCGACGGCGCGCAACGCCTACGGACGCATCAAGCACGCGATCGAGCACAGGCTGGCGGCCCTGCCGGCCGTCGGCCAGGGGCTGGTGTGCGCCCGCATCGGCCTCGTCTACGGCGGCGCCGAGCGCGCCCTGTTCGGCCTCATGACCCGGCTGGTGCGGATGACCCCGATCCTGCCGATCATCGGGCTCGAGCGGCGGGTGCAGCCCATCCATGTGGACGAGGTGTGCGCCGGCCTGCTGGCGCTGGCGCTCGATCCGCTGCCGCAGCGGGACGGCCGGGCGTCCGCCACCTGGGTCCTGGCCGGCCCGCGGCCGGTGCGCTTCGCGGACTTTCTGCGCATGTTGCGGCGAGCGCAGACCGGCGGGTCGATCATCCTGGTGCCGATCCCGACTTGGGCGGCGCTGCTCGCATGCGATCTCACGCGCCTCATTCCGCTGGTGCCGACCGTGGACCGCGAGCGGGTCCTCGGGCTTGCCGGAACGAGGCCGATGGACAGCGCCGCCGACCTTGCGGCGCTCGGGATCGAGGTCGCCGATCCGGCGTTGCGTCTCGGCTTCTGCCGCCCGGCGCGGCGCCGACATACGGCCGAAGCCGTCGCGATGCTCCGCTACATGTCCGGGCGGTCGCGGCTGCCGGCCTCGGCGATTGCCCGTCTGCTGCGCGGCATCGACCGCGTGGATGCCGGCGCGCTCGGCCTGCCGCGGCTGGTGATGCTGTGGCCGGCGCTGATCCGCGCCTTCGAGCCGTCGCGGCCGCACCCCGGTCACCGCCTGGCGGACCGCCTGCACCTCGCCGCCATGGTGGCCGAATGCCTGCCTGCGTCCAAGGCGCCACGCCGGCGCCGGTTCCCCTCGCTGCTCGCACAGGGCCTGCTCGAGCTGGCGGCGCTGCCGTTCCGTCCCATCCTGAGCCGCAGGTACGCATGACCTCCTTCCTCCACGATGCAGACATCGTCATCATCGGCAGCGGCCCCGCCGGCGTGAGCGCCGCGTTTCCCCTGGTCGAGACCGGGCTGCGCGTGCTGATGATCGACGGCGCCGGTCGCGAGGCGGCGGGCAACCGTCCCGCCGGCGAGCCGTGGCGCAAGCG
>JBEKZK010000634.1:0-5073 GCA_049509935.1 Xanthobacteraceae bacterium
TGGCGGATGCGCTTGAGATTGAAGTGCAGAGACCCGGTGACTAAGGACGCCTCTTAGTGGGTGCGCGAATAGCATTGGTAACGCGGCGACTCCGTCGCGGTGAGCCGGATCAAGGCGACGACGCGGCGCTCGGGGAACCTCACCACGTGGCCGCCGACCAGCTGCTCGACATAGTCGGCCCAATCCCGCAGCGCATCTCTCTTGTGCTCCAGATTCCGCAGCCGCGCGTGATCGTAGATGCCGGGGGCGCCTTCCTGTTCTTCGATCCGGTGGCCCATCATTTCTTTGACAGTCTCGTGGGCTATACCGAGTTCGTGCGTGCCGGTCGAAAAAATCTTGCGCAGATCGTGCAGCCGCCACGCCGGCATTGGCTCGGCGGCCGGATCAAGCTCACGCCGGATGGGGTGAGGGGTTACCGCCGTATCAACTCTCTCGCCCGGCGCCAGCGCCCGCCCGCCGCTCCTACGTCGCCGGCTTGGTATTGACCGTGGTGCCGCCTTCGCGGAACCGCAGCGTCATCGTGATCGTCCGCGCCCGTTGCGAGCTCGGGACGCTGGCCCGGCTGAACATCTCGGGCCTTGCGCCGTGGTGGCGGCGCTCGGCATCGTCGAACCTGAACGGCCGGCTGGCCACGAAGAGCCGCAGCTCGTTGCCCCAGTTGTGACGCACCGTCTCCGGTCCCTGGCGGTAGGGCGCGGACTCGGCCCGATAGTAGAGCGCGCCGCCGTCGAAGGGAAAATCGGCGGTCTGGCACGCGTCCGGCGCGATCGCCCACCAGCCCTGGGAGACGACGGCATTCTGCTCATCGTGGGCCAGCGCCACGTAGATGCGGGTGCCGAAATCGTTGCACAGCACGACCTCCGCGCGGGCTGCCGAGCAGCCGAGAAACGAGGCGATCAGTGCGGCGACTGCTGCAGCGCGGGTCATTGGCGGGCTCCTGTGTCCTGTTGCGGCTCGATGTCATCACACGCCTTGGTCGCGCCTTGCCAAATGCCGGTTCAATGTGCGCTCTGACAAGAGGCTGGCGCTGACCGAGCTCCTGATGTCCGGCTGCACCACGGTCTCCGACCATCAGTATCTCTATCTGGAGGAGGTCGGCTGGCTCAACGAGCGTGTGTGGCTCGCCCACGGCATCCATTTCAACGACGAGGAGGTCTTTCGCCTCGGCCGCCGTCGGGTCGGGGTCAGCCACTGCCCGACGTCGAACATGGTGCTGGCCTCGGGCCAGTGCCGCACCAGGGAGCTCGAGGCCGCGGGCTCGCCGGTCGGCCTCGGCGTCGACGGCTCGGCCTCCAACGACAATTCCAATCTGATGGAAGCCGCGCGCCACGCGCTGATGATCAACCGCCTGACCTACGATGCGGCGCGGGTCACCCATTGGGCGACCGCGGGCTCGGCGCGCTGTCTCGGGCGCTCCGACATCGGCGTCATCGCTGCCGGCAAACAGGCCGATCTCGCCCTCTACACGCTCGACGAGCTGCGCTTCTCCGGCGCCGGCGACCCGCTCGCCGCGCTCATTCTCTGCGGCGCCCACGCCGCCGACCGCGTCATGATCAAGGGCGAATGGCGGCTCGTCGACGGCGCCCCGCCAGGCGTCGACGTGGCGCGGCTGCGCGCCGCCCACGGGCAGGCGGCGCTGGCATTTTTGCGTGAGATGTGAGGAGTCGCGTCACGCTGCCTCGCGCATCGCCTTCCTGGCGGCAATCGTCAGAAAGCCTGATCGTGTGTAGCCGTTTGCCTCGGCATAGTGGTCGATCGCCGCCAGCACGTCTTCAGGCAGCGTGATGTTGACCCGCACGGACTTGGCTACGTGCTCCGGCGCTGCAATCAGCGTGGCGACACCGTTCACGCCGCGCTCGGCAGGGGTTTGATTTTCCGCAGCTCCGCGGAGATTGCGTCCTCGGCGCGCTCGAGATCGTGCTGATCCTGGATGCCCATCCAGAATGCCGGGGTGGTGCCGAACAGCCTGGCCAGGCGGAGAGCGGTGTCGGCAGTCATCGCGGTCTCTTCGCGCACCAGGCGCTCGATCCTGGTGCGCGGCACGCCGCACGCCCGCGCCACCGCGTACGGTGTCAGACTCAGTGGCGTCAGGAAATCCTCGCGCAGCACCTCGCCGGGATGAACCGGAGGCAGTTTCTTCGCCATGGCGTGATCTTCCTCAATGATAGTCCACGATCTCGACGTCCTCGGGGCCTGTCTTGGTCCAGCGGAAGATGATGCGCCACTGATCGTTGATGCGGATCGAGTGCTTTCCGGCAAGGTCGCCCTGGAGCGTCTCCAGCCGGTTGCCCGGCGGTACCGCTAGATCCGCGAGGGCGCCTGCATTGTTCAATTGTACCAACTTGCGTCGCGCCACCGAGGCAATATCGCTCGAAAAGCCCTTTGGGATTTGGCGGTCCCGATGGATCGCTTCGGCGAACTTGCCCGGGAAACTGCGAATCATTGTCGCCTTCTACCCGAAACCAAACGTATCACGTGGCGATACGTGCGTCAAGTCTGCGGATCACAAATGATACTCGCCCGCCGCGGTTGCCGGCAGCGGCGAAGGATGTTTCATCAGAGCCGGGTGACTGCAGCGAGGTAACAGATGAACCGGACCGTCGTTCTCATTCATGGCGCCTGGCAGGGAAGCTGGGCGTGGGATGCGCTCGTTGCGCACCTGCGCGCCGCCGGGCTGGATGTCCATGCGGTCGATCTGCCCGGCAACGGGACGGACGGCACCGATCCGGCGGTGGTCTCGCTCGAGCTCTATGTCGCCTCCGTCCTCGACCGGATCGAGAGGATCGGAGGCGTCGTCAGCGTTGTCGCCCATTCGGGCGGCGGCATCGTCGCCTCGCAGCTGGCGGAGATCCGTCCCGACAGGATCGAGCGGCTCGCCTACGTCGCCGGCATGATGCTTCCCGATGGCGTCGGGTTCGTCGAGGTGGCGGGCCCGGTGATCGCGCAGGACGCGGACGCCGCGGGCATCGGGCCGTACCTCGTCTGGTCAGCGGACCGCCTGACCTCGCGCGTTCCGCCCGAGGCGGCCAGGCGCATCTTCTTCCACGACTGCCCGGCCGCGGCGGCGGAGACGGCAGCCTCTCGTCTCACTCCGCAGCCGGAGCGCGGCCGGGCGGTGCGTCCGCGGCTGTCGCCGGAGCGGTTCGGCCGGGTGCCGCGGCTCTATGTCGAGGCGCTGGCGGACCGTTCGGTGGTGCCGGCGGTCCAGCGCCGCATGCAGGCGCTCGTTCCCGGCGCCCGGGTGGTATCGCTGCCGACCGGCCACGCGCCGCAGCTCGCCGCGCCACGCCTGCTGGCGGAGCGGCTCGTTCCCTGGCTGCTGGGCGGCGGATGACTACGGTCGGTCGCGCGGGCGGCCGCTATCTATCGCGCTCGCGCGCCGAGCGCGGCCGACAGCCCGGCCGGATCGTCGGTGCCGATGCGGCGCACGTCGCCGGACCGCAGGCGCAGCTCGACGGCGTCGAGACCCGACACGTTGTAGAGCCGAAGGCCCGGCCGCCGCCTGATCCCAAAACCGTTGGTCCAGCGGTTGCGCACCACCGCCACGCTGGCGATGTCGTCCAGCGCCAGCCGGTAGGTCCAAAAACCCGGGCCGAAATGCCAGCGCAGCTCGGTCCCGTTCACCTCGACGGTCAGCGACGAGAACACCGCCGCGGTGGCGAGCAGCACGATCAGCGCGATCGCGGCCGACCAATGCCCGGTCCACCATGCGACCGCGGCATCGAAAGCCGCGGCGGCGAGGCAGACGATCAGGATCAGGGTTCCGCGCTGCGTGTGATGGTACGGCATGGTGATGCTCCTGGCCTCCCGACGCCGGCGCAGTCCGTGTCCGGCCGATTGGTCGTCGGGCGGCGCGCCCGGGTTCATGCCTGTGGCATCCTGGCGGAGCAGGTATATTCTGGCGCGACATCGTCGAAGGGAGGACAATCTTGAAACAGACACCGAATGCCGGCTGCGCAACCGGACAGCTCTCGCGCGGTCTCGGCGCCGCGGCGGCGGCGCTCGCCGTCGTGCTGGCAAGCCTCGCCGTGACGGCGCCGATCGCCCGCGCGGCGGACACCGGCGCGCAAGTGAAGCCGGTGTTCGCCGGCAAGCTGCCCAACGTCCCCGGCAAGACCCTGACGGCAGTCGTCGTCAACTACGCGCCCGGCGCCAAATCGGTCAAGCACCACCACGCCGGCAGCGTCTTCGGCTACGTCCTGACGGGTACCATCCGCTCGGAGAATTCCGCGACCGGGCCGGCCCGGGACTACCAGGCGGGCGAGACCTTCTTCGAGCCGCCGGGCAGCGAGCATCTGGTCAGCGAGAACGCCAGCACGACCGAGCCCGCGAGCCTGCTCGCGGTCTTCGTGGCCGACGACGGCGCCGTGCTCACGGCCGTCGACAAGTAGAGCGGTCTACGAAGGTCGCTTCTCGGTCTTGGAGGCGCGCATGCCCTGGGCGATCGCGTCCTTCTCGCACATGTAGGCACCCTTCTTGGTGGTGCCGTAGCTGCGGTGGCCGGCGAAGTGATAGATCTTGGACTCGAGGTTTGCCCACACCACGAGGTCGGCGGAGCAGTGCGCCTTCGCCTCCGTCTCGGCGGCGAACTGGCCGGCCCCGGTGGGGGCGGTTGTGGCTGTCGGCGCCGGAGCGGCGCGAGGGGCGGCGGCCGGCCGGACCGGCGGCGGGGCAGCCGGCGGCGGAGCGGCGGCGGCCGGCGGCGGTGCCGGGGCGGCGGCGGGCGCCGGCGGCTCGGCCGGTGCCGCGAGCGTGCCGGCCCGGCATTGCGCCACATAAGCCTTCAGGGTGATGCCCTTGGCCTGGAAGTCGGCCTTGGCGGCGCGCCACTCGTCCTGGCAGGCCTTCGCGGTCTTCGCCGCAGCGCCGGCCGGCGGCGGAGCCGCGGCGGCCGGCGGCGGTGCCGGGGCGGCCGCGGGCGGCGGCGGCTCGGCCGGCGCCGCGACCGTGCCGGCCCGGCATTGCGCCACATAGGCCTTCAGGGTGATGCCCTTGGCCTGGAAGTCGGCCTTGGCGGCGCGCCACTCGTCCTGGCAGGCCTTGGCGGTCTTCGCCTCGGCGCCGGCCGACGGC
>JBEKZK010000635.1:0-3713 GCA_049509935.1 Xanthobacteraceae bacterium
GCGTCAGGCGGAACGGCGCGACGTCGCCGCAACCGATCGCGGACGCAGGACGGGACGGTGCTCTTTTGCCTGTGGATAGCTGGGACAACGTGGCGGCAGGCGCGATCGCACGGCTTTCACCCTATACTGAGGCGTCCAGCGAATCGGTTGCCAACGGCCATGCGCTTTCCGCCCCAGTTTCTCGATGAGCTGCGCGCCCGGCTCCCGGTATCGGAGGTCGTCGGCCGTCGGGTGAAGCTCAGGAAGACCGGCCGGGAATGGGTGGGATTGTCGCCGTTCAACCAGGAAAAGACGCCCTCGTTCACCGTCAACGACCAGAAGGGCTTCTTTCACGATTTCTCCTCCGGCAAGCACGGCGACATCTTCGGCTTTGTGATGGAGACCGAAGGCCTGGCCTTCCCGGAAGCCGTCGAGCGCCTGGCCGGGCTCGCCGGCGTGCCGATGCCGAAGGTGTCGCGGGAAGCCGAGGCCCACGAGGAGCGGCGCAAGACGCTGCACGACGTGCTCGAGCTGGCGGCGCGATTCTTCGAGACGACGCTCGCCGCGCGCGCCGGCGCCAAGGCGCGCGGCTATCTCGCCGACCGCGGCATCCAGCCCGCCACCCAGCTGGCGTTCCGCATCGGCTACGCCCCGGCCGAACGGTTCGCCCTCAAGGAGCACCTCGGCAGCCAGGGCATACCGGTCGACGACATGATCGAGGCCGGCCTCCTGATCGCCGGTGACGACATCCCGGTGCCGTTCGACCGGTTCCGCGACCGCGTGATGTTTCCGATCGGCGATATCCGGTCGCGCGTGATCGCGTTCGGCGGGCGTGCGCTCGACAAGGATGCGCCGGCCAAATACCTCAATTCTCCGGAGACGCCGCTGTTCCACAAGGGCGCGACCCTGTTCAATGCCGCAGCCGCTCGGGCCGCCGCGCACCAGGGCGCCACCGTGATCGCGGTGGAAGGCTACGTCGATGTCATCGCCATGGTGACGGCGGGCTATCCGGCGACGGTGGCGCCGCTCGGCACGGCGCTGACCGAGGATCAGCTCGGCCTGCTGTGGAAGATGGCCGACGAGCCGGTCCTGTGCTTCGACGGCGACAAGGCCGGACGCAAGGCCGCGTACCGGGCGATCGACCAGGCCCTGCCGCAGCTCAAGCCCGGCAAGAGCCTGAAATTTGCAGCACTTCCCGAAGGCCAGGACCCCGACGACCTCGTCCGCTCGGGTGGCCGCGAGGCGATCGGCGAGGTGGTCGCCGGCGCCCGCCCGCTCTCCGACATGCTGTGGCTGCGCGAGACCGAGGCGGGCGGATTTGAAACGCCCGAGCGGCGCGCCGCGCTCGAAAGCCGGATCACCGCGGTCACGGCGGTCATCGGCGACGAAGCGGTGAGGAGGTATTACCGTCAGGCCCTGGCCGATCGCCTGCGCCAGCTGTTCGCCCGATCCGATGCGCAGATGCCGCAGCGGGGCGGGGGTTACAAGCCGCGATGGTCGGGGCCGGCGGGTCGTGCCGCGGGCCGCGATCGGCACCCGCCGGGTGCGCTGATCCGCGGCGTGCCTTACGTTGCGTCAAGTCCTAATCTCGCCTCCAGCTCGGTGCATCGCGGGCCGCGCTCGGCGCTGCCACTGCGCGAGGCGCTGATCCTGCAGATGGCGCTGAACCATCCATGGCTGCTGCACGAGCACTTCGAAGAGCTGGCGGCCGTGGAGTTTCGCAACGTCGACGCCCACAAGGCCAAGACGGTTCTGATCGATCTGGTCGCCCACGGCGGCATCGTGGATCGGGCGGAATTGAGAACGACTTTCGTCGCAATGGGAAACGGACCGTTCGCGGAACGGCTCGAGCGCGCCGTCACGACCTCGTCGGTGTGGGCGGTGGCGCCGGAGGCCGGGCCCGAGGATGTGCGACTGACCTGGCAGCAGCTGCTCGCCTTGCACCGCCAGTCGCATTCACTAGCTAAGGAGTTGAAGGACGCCGAAGCCGCGCTCGGCGAGGACAATAGCGAGGCGAACTTCGGTTGGCTCACGGACGTGAAGATCCGGCTGTCGGCGCTCGACGGAACCGAGGCGCTGGTGGAGGGCTTCGGCGCCACATCGGGCCGCACGGCACGGACATTTTAGCGCGGCCTCCGGGTAGCCAGCCTTCGTGGCGTTTGCGCCCGTCTTCGCGGGCCATGAAGCGAAGCGGAATGCGGGGACGGCCTTGCGATCCGGCACTGCCGCCCCGGATTTCGCCATAGCCCGCGATGGCGGGCCCAAGAGCCCTTATGGCTCCGTCGGGGCTTACGATTGCGCCGGGCGCCATTTGTCAACAGAGTTAGCCGGACCTTAATGGACACCCGGCAAAGTCGGGAACAAGGCTGATTGTGCAAGAGCGGGCGGCGCGCCCGGCCGGCGGGCTTTCAGCCCGGGTCGAGGCCGGCGTGGCATTGCGCGGCACGGCGCAGACGGGCATACGGCGGCGACCGCTCCCCTCGAGCGGAGCCGCGGAGTGTGACCGCCGGCGTGACCATGTGCGATCCGTACCGACTCTCTCGCCATAGGGTAGGGGATGATCGCAACTGATGAGGGATGACTTTAGATGGTGACAAAGACCAAGCGCCCGCTTCCCGAGAAGCGCCCTGCCGCCAAGCCGAAGACGGCCCAAGGCAAGGATGACGCGACGGAAAAGGACGCTCCGGAAACGCCGGACAGCCCGCTTCTCGATCTGTCGGACGCAGCGGTCCGCAAGATGATCAAGTCCGCCAAGAAGCGCGGCTATGTCACCTACGAGCAGCTCAATGCCGTCCTGCCGTCCGAGGAGGTAACCTCGGAGAAGATCGAGGACATCCTCGCAATGCTCAACGAGATGGGCATCAACGTGGTGGAATCCGAGGAGGCCGAGGCCGAGGAGGGCGCCAACGAGGAGGCCCGCGAGGAGCCCGAGGAGGAGGAGCCGGACGGTGAGCTCGTCGAGGTCGTGCGCGCGGTGCCCGCGAAGGCGGAGAAATCCGAGCCCACCGAGCGCACCGACGATCCGGTGCGGATGTACCTGCGCGAGATGGGCTCGGTCGAGCTGCTGTCGCGCGAGGGCGAGATTGCCATCGCCAAGCGCATCGAGGCCGGCCGCGAGGCGATGATCGCCGGCCTCTGCGAAAGCCCGCTCACCTTCCAGGCCATCATCATCTGGCGCGACGAGCTCAACGAGGCCAAGGTCTTCCTGCGCGACATCATCGACCTCGAGGCGACCTATGCGGGTCCGGACGCCAAGGCGATTCCGGGCGCCGCCGCGCCCGGCGCTCCAGGCGCTCCCGGCGCCGAGACCCCCGGCGCCGTGGTGGCCACCAGCGTCACCGAGGTGGCGGTCGAGGACGGCATGTTGACGGCCGCCGCCACCACCGTGGTGGTCGAGGTGCCGCAGGCCATGGCGGCGCCGCCGGCCGCGCCCGCCGGTCCGACGCCGTTCAAGCCGGCCGCGGTCAACGGCACCGGCAGCACCGAGGAGGGGGGCGAGGAGGCGGCGCTCGCCGACGCCGATCTCGACGACGACGATCTGGAGAACTCGCTGTCGCTGGCCGCCATCGAGGCCGAGCTCAAGCCCAAGGTGCTGCTGACCTTCGACACCATCGCGTCGACCTATCAGCGGCTGCGCCGGCTGCAGGACCAGGACATCGCCAACCGGCTGAAGAACGAGTCGCTGTCGCCCGCCCAGGAGCGCAAGTACAAGAAGCTCAAGGAGGAGCTGATCG
>JBEKZK010000636.1:0-3712 GCA_049509935.1 Xanthobacteraceae bacterium
CGAGCCTTCCGCCGCGAGCTCGTCGTTGGTGCGGCCGCTGAGCGCGGAGGTGATCTCCTCGTCGGTGATCTCGCGCTCGCCGGGTTGGCGGGAAAACCCGTCGTCGGATTTCATCAGCAGCCACGGCTCGGTCCTCTCTCCGGCTCGCGGCCTGATCCGCACCAGATGCCACCGCCCCTTGAGCCGCTTGCCCTCGGGGGTGAACGCCAGATGGCCCTTCTTCAGTCCGCGATCAGGATCGCCCTCGGGCACCCAGCGGCCGCGGTCCCAGACGATCATCGACCCGCCGCCGTACTCGCCTTTCGGAATGTTGCCTTCGAAATCGAGGTACTCGACAGGATGGTCCTCGGTGCGGACCGCAAGGCGCTTCTCGCCCACCGTCAGGCTCGGTCCGCGGGTGACCGCCCAGCTTTTCAGCACCCCGTCGAGCTCCAGCCGCAGGTCGAAGTGCAGCCGGCGGGCGGCATGCTTCTGGACCACGAACTCCCGGCCGCCTCCGATGTCGGCCACAGGCGGCGGCTCCGGGGTTCTGGCGAAGTCGCGCTTGCCGGCATAGGTCCCGAGCGGCTCGGCGGATCGCTTGGCGGTTTTCCGGCTGGCCGGCACGGCTGAGGTCCCTCAGTGGCGCATGGTCTATCGGCGAATCGCTCTACGCCCTCCGGTCAGGCACGAAGGCAGGTTTCGCCGGAACATGCGGTCTCTCCTGGCGCATGTTCTTGCCGGCGAACCGCTTCACACTTCGCCGGAACATGCGCTGTCCGCCCCGACGGTGTCACGCAGCCACCCCGCGATCCGGTCGAGGATCGCCCGGTAGGTCTCGTCCTGTCCGGCGCCGGCGCGCTTTGGCACCTTGAAAGAGTGGTCGCCGCCCTCGACCACATGAAGCTCGCACGGCGCCTGCAGGGTCGCGATGATCGGCCGCAGCTCCTCGGGCGTGCCGAATGCATCGCGCGAGCCCTGAACGAACAGCATCGGCACGCGGATGTCCGCCAGATGGCTCGCGCGAAGCTTGTCTGGGGCGCCGGGAGGATGCAGCGGATAGCCGAGCAGGACCAGGGCCGCTACCTCGGGGGCGGCGGCGGCGACGTGCGATGCGATGCGTCCGCCCATCGATTTGCCGCCGATCGCCAGGCCGCGGTGGCCGATGTCGTGGTGGCGGACCGTCGCGATGACTTTCCGGTAGCAGGCTTCCAGCACGGCCCTTGGGTCGGGCAGCCGGCGGCGCTGCTCCATGTATGAAAAGTTGAACGTCACGGTGTCGATCCCGCGGGCCGCCAGCTCGGTCGCGAACGTCACCATGAAGCTGCTGGTCTGGCCGGCGCCGGCGCCATGGCCGAGAATGAGGCCGATGTCGGACCGCGCCGGCCCGGCCGCGCGATAGATCATCGCCGTCACCGCGCGGTCCGGACCGGCCTCGACGCGCACAGGCTCGGGCATCGGCTCAGGCATTCTTGGCACGGGTGCGGGTGTCATCGATGCTGGTCAGGTGCATCTCACAATACTTGAGCGCGCGCTTGGCGCGCTCCGCCCAGGACGAGCCGGAATCGAGCTCGAGGTACCGGCGCCACCACGGCGCAGCCTCGGCGTGGCGGTCGAGGCGCTGCAGGAACAACGCCATGTTGAACATGGCGTCGGCGTAGTGCGGATCGGCATCGAGCGCACGCTTCTGGCAATCGACCGCCTCGGCGAGCCGGCCGCGCTCATCCAGCAAATCGGCCAGATTGTGCCAGGCCGCGGCGAATTTCCCGTCCGCCTTGACGGCCGAGCGGTACGCCGACTCCGCCTCGACGAGGCGCTGCTGAGCACGCAGCAGGTTGCCGAGGTTGAAGGCGGCCGACGCATCGTCGGGATCGACCTTCATGACGCGCCGGTAGAGGCTTTCGGCGGTGGCGAGGTCGCCGGCATCCTCGGCGGACTGCGCCTGTGCGAACGCGGCGTCGGCGTCGTCCTCCGCGCCGGCCACCGGAAGCACGAACTGACCCTTCGAATCGGTGCGCCCTGTGACCTGCTCGACCAGGATGCGGTCGGCGGCTTCGGGAAACAGCCGCAGGTTCGCCAGTCCGGCGTCGGGCAGCCATTTGCGGATATCGCGCAGGCTGCGGGTGATCACCGACAGCGGCGTTCCGGCGCCGATCAGTTGGGCAACCTGGCGGGCGGCGGCGAGATCCCGAAAGCCGTAGAGGCCGGCATGGCCTTCGATCAGCCCGAACATCGCCAGCTGCTCGACCACGTCGGGCGGCAGCCTGCTCAGCGACGCAAGCTGGGCCGCCGTGTAGGTCCTGGCCTGGTCCGCCGGCAACGACCTGCCGGTCCATTCGAGGAATGTGCGCTCGCTGACGATGGGGATGCCGTAGGACTTCGCGGTCGCCAGGCTGTTCGACGGCCGCCCGTCATCCTGCAGCGGCCAGCCGAGCTCGCCGACGACCAGCACCCTGGTGTCCCGGGTGACGCCCTGGCGCGGCTTGCCGCCGCGCTCGGCGACGAGCGCGAACGCGTCCGCCCGTTTCATCGACGCGAGCCGCCCCGTGAAGGCGATGACCCCGCCCTCGAGCGACGATCGGTCCGGCTCCTGCCTCAGCGTCCGGTCTTTCGCTTGGCGGCCGTGCCGCGGGCACGGACCTTGGTGCTCTCCGCCGGCGGCTTCTTCTTGGTATCGGCGCCGATGCTGGCGCGCAGCGCATCCATCAGGTTGATGACGCGGTCGGGCGCCGGCTGGTCCTTCGGCGCCTCGACGACATGGCCGGCCTGCTTGGCCCGCAGCAGGTCGACCAGCGCGGTCTCGTAATGATCGACGAACTTCGACGGATCGAAATGCGCGGCCTTGCTGTCGACGATGTGGGCGGCGAGCTGCCGCATCTCGTCGGGCAGCTTCAAGTCCGGAATGTCCTCGAAATAGGCGGCCGGATCGCGGACCTCGTAGGGATAGCGCAAGGTGGTCGCCAGCAGCCCCTTGTCGAGCGCCTCCAGCATCACGACGTGCTCGCGCCGCGCCACCATCACGCGGCCGAGCGCAACCATCTTCTTCTCGCGGATGGCGTCGCGGATGACGGCGAATGCCTCCTGACCGACCTGGTCGGTGGGCGCGATGTAGTATGGGCTGTCGATGTAGCGGTCGTCGATCTCGGCGCGCGGCACGAAGCTGTCGATCTCGATCGTGCGGGTGCTCGGGATCTGGATCTTCTCGATCTCCTCGTCCGCGACCTGCAGATACTGACCCTTGCCGATCTCGTAGCCGCGGCCGATATCCTCCTTGTCGACCGGCTCGCCGCTTTCGGCGTCGACCAGCTGCTGCTTGAGGCGGTTGCCGGTCTTCTTGTTGACGCGGTTGAACGACACCCGTTCCGAGCTCGACGCCGCCGGGTAGAGGGCGATCGGACAGGACACCAGAGACAGCTTGAGGTAACCCTTCCAGTAGGCACGCGGGGCCATGCGACACTCCTGAGGCGAACATGCACCCGGATCAACGACCGAGGTCCGGGCCCGGATGCCTCGATGATAGCAAAATATTTCAATGAATCATTTACTCTGCGGCGCCGGTTCGAAAGATCCCGGCCGTAGCACCGACGGGCGCCCATTTTTCTGGGAACAGATAGTGAACGTGGTGTGACCGCGGCGCGCACTTTCGGGGCAGCTCCACGGCGGAGCGCATGCCGGGCCGCCGATGGAACCGGGTCATTCGATCGGACGTTGACCGGCGAGCGATCCGCTTGTC
>JBEKZK010000637.1:0-3710 GCA_049509935.1 Xanthobacteraceae bacterium
ATCAGCGGCGACATGCGCTTGGTGATGATCACCGCGAGCAGCACGACGACCGTCGTCAGCCCGAGCAGGGCCAGCATGGGTATTCCTCGAGTGTCACGGGCACGGCGCTACTCCCTCTCCCCGTTAGGGGAGAGGGCTGGGGTGAGGGGGTTACCGACGTATTGATAGCGCGGCAGCCCCCTCACCCCAACCCTCATAGGCGCTGGGATAAGATCCAACACGTACGCAACATCGTCATCGCCCGCTTCAAGCGGGCGAGCCAGTAACCACTGGTGGCCGCTTAGGATATCGCGGTGCCCTATTTCGAGGGTTCTCGGCTACTGGGTCGCCCGGTCAAAGCCGGGCGATGACGATGCTGAGAGCGCGGCAATTCCTTATCCTAGCGCCTATGACCCCAACCCGCCCCCCGTAGTGGCCCCGTAGGGGAGAGGGAGTCCGGCCGAGCGTGTTAGACGGATGTCGACTCAACAAGGATCACAAATCCGTCGTACTATGGGAGGACGATGGAGGCTGAGCGATCGATGCCTGTTTGTTGGGCTTCCACGGCAATGTCAATCGATCCGCCCGGCGGACCGCAAGGCCCGCAAGCACTTCGCCTCCACCGCATGAGGAATGCACGCCATGGCCGGTCTCGGGCTCGACAGCTTCAATGCACGCCGCACCCTCGCGGTCGGGGCCACATCGTACACCATCCATTCGCTCGACGCCGTTGCGGCGGCGGGCTTCCCGGCGATCGGGCGGCTGCCGGTGTCGATCAAGGTCCTGCTGGAGAACCTGCTGCGCAACGAGGACGGCCGCACGGTGACCAAGGCCGACATCGAGGCCGTCGCCCGCTGGACCGAAGATCGCGGCCGGGCCGGCAAGGAGATCGCGTTCCGCCCGGCGCGCGTGCTCATGCAGGACTTCACCGGCGTGCCGGCGGTGGTCGACCTGGCGGCGATGCGCGACGCCATGGGGGTGCTGGGCGGCGATCCGCGCCGGATCAACCCGCTGGTTCCGGTCGATCTGGTCTGCGATCATTCGGTGATCGTCGACGAGTTCGGCACCGCGCAGGCGCTCGGCCACAACGTCGAGCTCGAGTACCGGCGCAACGGCGAGCGCTATCGCTTCCTCAAATGGGGCCAGACGGCGTTCGACAATTTTCGCGTCGTGCCGCCCGGCACCGGCATCTGCCATCAGGTCAATCTCGAGTTCCTGTCGCAGACGGTGTGGACGCGGGGGGACGGCTCCGGCACCGAGGTGGCGTATCCCGATACGCTGGTGGGGACCGACTCGCACACCACCATGGTCAACGGCCTTGCCGTGCTCGGATGGGGCGTGGGCGGCATCGAGGCGGAGGCCGCGATGCTCGGCCAGCCCTATTCGATGCTCGTTCCGGAGGTGGTCGGGTTCAGGGTGGAGGGCAGGCTGCGCGAGGGGGTCACTGCCACCGACCTCGTTCTCACCATCACGCAGACGCTCCGCCGCCAGGGCGTGGTGGGCAAGTTCGTCGAGTTCTACGGCCCCGGCCTGGACGACATGACGGTCGCCGACCGCGCCACCATCGGCAACATGGCGCCGGAGTACGGCGCGACATGCGGCTTCTTCCCGGTCGACGCCAGGACCATCGAATATTTGCGCACCACCGGGCGGACCGCCGAGCGCGTCGCGCTGGTCGAGGCCTACGCTCGCGCCCAGGGACTTTATCGCGACCACGGTTCCCCCGATCCGCTGTTCACCGACACGCTGGCGCTCGATCTGGATTCGGTGCGGCCGTCCGTCGCCGGACCGAAGCGGCCGCAGGACCGTGTCCTCCTCGACGCCGTCAAGCGGGAATTCGCCGACGTGCTGAGCCGGGAGTTCGGCAAGTCGCCGAGCCAGCCTGCTCCCGGCTCCGGCGACCAAGGACACCGCCTGGCGCACGGCGACGTGGTGATCGCGGCGATCACCTCGTGCACCAACACGTCGAACCCGAGCGTGATGATGGCGGCCGGGCTGCTGGCGCGCAACGCCGTCGCCAAGGGACTGCGCACCAGGTCGTGGGTCAAGACATCGCTGGCGCCGGGATCCCAGGTCGTCGCCGGCTATCTGCAGAAGGCCGGCCTGCAGGACGATCTCGACCGGCTCGGGTTCAACCTGGTCGGCTTCGGCTGCACCACCTGCATCGGCAATTCCGGGCCGCTCCCGCCGCAGATCTCCAAGGCGGTGAGCGACGAGGACCTGGTCGTGGCCGCCGTGCTCTCGGGCAACCGCAATTTCGAAGGCCGGGTGAACCCCGACGTCCGTGCCAACTACCTGGCCTCGCCGCCGCTCGTGGTCGCCTACGCACTGGCCGGCTCGATCCTGACCGACATCACCACCGAGCCGCTGGGGGTGGACCATGACGGCCAGGAGGTCTTCCTGAGGGACATCTGGCCCTCCAACCACGAGGTCCAGTCGTTCATCCAGCGCACCGTCACCGGAGACCTGTTCAACAGCCGCTACGCCGACGTGTTCGGGGGCGACGCCAACTGGCGGTCGGTGCGGGTCGCGACCGGGCTGACCTTCGAGTGGGACCTCGGCTCGACCTACGTGCAGAACCCGCCGTACTTCGCGGGCATCGGCAAGGAGCCCGCGCCCGTAGAGGACATCGTCGACGCACGGATCGTGGCGCTGTTTCTCGATTCGATCACGACCGATCACATCTCGCCTGCCGGCAACATCCGCGCCGCGTCGCCGGCCGGCGCCTACCTGCAGGAGCACCAGGTCCGCGTCGCCGACTTCAATCAGTACGGCACGCGCCGCGGCAACCACGAGGTGATGATGCGCGGCACGTTCGCCAACATCCGCATCAAGAACCAGATGGTGAAGGATGCCGCCGGCCACGTGGTCGAGGGCGGCTACACGATCCACCATCCGGACGGCGAGCAGATGTTCGTCTACGATGCCGCCATGCGCTATCGCCAGGACGGCGTGCCGCTGGTGGTGTTCGCCGGCAAGGAGTACGGCACCGGCTCGTCCCGCGACTGGGCCGCCAAGGGCACGAGACTGCTCGGCATCCGCGCGGTGGTCGCCGAGAGTTTCGAGCGCATCCATCGCTCCAACCTGGTCGGCATGGGCGTGCTGCCGCTGGTGTTCGAGCCCGGTACGTCCTGGCAGTCGTTGGGCCTCAGGGGCGACGAGACCGTCACCATCCATGGCCTCGCCGGCGCCCTGCAGCCGCGGCAGAAGCTGGTCGCCGCGATCAGGTCCGCCGACGGCGCGCTGCGCGAGGTGCCGCTGCTCTGCCGCATCGACACGCTCGACGAGCTCGAATATTTCCGCAACGGCGGCATCCTCAACTACGTGCTGCGGCAGCTCGCGGCGTGAGCCGAGGCTCGGAGGAACGACCATGAAAAAGGGCTCCGACCTGCTGGTGGCGGCGCTGGAGAACGAGGGCGTCGACCGCATCTTCGGCGTGCCGGGCGAGGAGAACCTCGACGTCGTGGAGTCGCTGCGCACGTCGCGGATCGAGCTCGTCCTGACGCGGCACGAGCAGCCGGCGGCCTTCATGGCGGCGACCCACGGCCGGCTCACCGGCAAGCCCGGCGTCTGCATGTCGACGCTCGGCCCCGGCGCGCTGAACTTCGCCACCGGTGCGGCCTACGCGCATCTGGGCGCCATGCCGATGATCCTGATCACCGGGCAGAAGCCGATCCTGACCTCCAGGCAGGCGCGATTCCAGATGGTCGACGTCGTCGCCTCGATGCGGC
>JBEKZK010000638.1:0-3706 GCA_049509935.1 Xanthobacteraceae bacterium
TGCTTGCCGCCGCCGCCCTGAAGCTCGAGAACATGCCCGTTGTTGCCGGCCTGCTTCCAGGCAACGGACTGCGCGCGGGCCGGACTGGTGCCAGCCAGGCCCGCCAGCGCCGTACCGGCCGCGGCGGCACCGGCCGCCGTCATGAAGCTGCGCCGGCCGAGCTTCGTGGCGCCGGTTCCTCGATCCGAGTCGTCGTTCATCATGAAAGCTCCTTCCTCATGGCCGCAGAGACCACATGCCGCCGCCGATGGACCAATGAATCACCAATCGACCTCTCGGCGGTCACGGTGCGAATTCATCCTGCAGTCACCGCGGCGAATAAGCTATAAAAAATATAGGTTTTGTCAATTGATAAAATACGAATGGATTCCTGCATCCAGACGGGCTTGCCCGGGCATCGCATGACCGCGTTCGCGAACGGCCGATTCGCGTCGCGATGATTAGTATATAAAATCTATTGACAAAATATATTGCTGCGCGAGACTGGATCCGGCGCACGTGCCATGCGCCCCCCACGCGATGGATCGGCTCAGGTGGATCGGCTCACATGACTGGAATTCGTCTCGTCGGCATCAGCGGAAACATTCGCCGTCCATCGCGGACCCGGGCTCTGGTCGAGCATATCGGGTACGAGGCCTGCCGGCTCATTCCGGCAAAATTCGATCTCTACGATCTGATCGACGCCGGTCCCGAACTGGGTCATGCGTTCGCGCGCGAGGAGCTGTCGCCGCAGGCCGCCGCGATCGTCGCGGCGATCGAGGCAGCGGATGCGTTGATCGTCGGCTCGCCGGTCTACAAGGGGTCGTACACCGGCCTCTTCAAGCACCTGTTCGATTTCATCGAGATTGCGGCGTTGGCGGGCAAGCCGGTCGTGCTGACGGCGACCGGCGCAGCCCAGGAGCATGCGCTGGTGGTGGAGCATCAGCTGCGACCGCTGTTCGGATTCTTCACGGCGCTGGCGCTGCCCACCGCCGTCTATGCGAGTGATCAGGATTTTTCCGACGGCCGCCTGGTCGGTCCGGCCGTGCTCGACCGGGCGGCGGAGGCAGTCCGACAGCTCGCCGCAACGGCGGGTGTCGACCTTCGGGGCGGCACGACGCGGCGGGCGGCCGGCGCGCGGATCGCGGTGGGTCATCTCGACGAGATCGCGATGACACCGCCGTGACCGCAGCCGGCACGTCGCCTTACGACGGATGGAACACCAGGGTCCTCAGCTCGATGCTTTCTCGCGGCGCAACGTCTGCCGGCGCCGTCGGGTCATCGAACGCCGTGTGCGGGGCGAAACGCGCCCGGCCGTCCGTTTCTGAGTCGAAGCACTTGAGCAGCAGCGCCTCGTCCGGCCGCATCTCCGGCACGTAGAACCAGCGATGCGCCGGGTTGTAGGTGACCGCGTATGTCTCCCCGACCCGATTCGTGTAGACCAGGTCCGACGGCACCAGATCGCCCGCCGCGACGGTACGGGCATCGCAGACGGCGAGCGGCGCGTCGCGCAGCGGGCCGCGGATCGGGCGCCAGAGGTTGATCACCTGGACGCGTCCGCGCAACAGCTCCTCCGCTTCGTCGCCGAGGAGGTCACGGACCCGTTGCGGGCCGGATCTCGCCGTGTGGTCGACGTGGACGCGGGTTGCGGGCTGCCGCGGCGTGCCCGGCGCGCGGTCATCGGCGCCGCGGACCCGGCGCCGCTGCGTGTGATCGAAAATGAACACCCGGGAGGCCCCGGTGACCTCGGCGATGAATCTCTCGGCCTCAGGGTAGTAGACCCGCCGCACCTCGTCGTCGTCGTAGAAATCGTGGACGGCGCTCTGTTGCGGCACGACCGCGAAGCCCTCCCGGTCGAGCGAGATCTCGGACGCTACCGGGCGCGCATCGTAGATCGGCAGCTTGCGGGCTTCGTAGGCCGCATTGGAACGCGGCGTGCCCGCCGGGGGGTCGAACGTGTAATTGCGCGGCCTCTCGGCCATCGGAGCCAGATAGTGCAGCTCTGCCACGACGTGCGGCAGCGTCTCGATGGTTCGCGCGTGATAGGTCATGGTCCTGTTCTCCTGCGGATCGCGGTGCGGGAAACTGCCGCAATGGCATTGCCCTGCTGGTTGCGGCCGAGCTGCTCCGGACGGGCCGGCGAGCGAGCCAGCAGCGCGGCATGTCGAGGTCCGGCCATTCTATAGTATTTCTATGAACTAAATATCAAGTCTGCGCGATCGGCGGCCGCGGAGAGGCAATAAAAAAGGCGCCGGCGCGGAGCGCCGACGCCTCGTGATACCCGACCGCTCAGCCCGGGGTCGCGCCCTGCGTGGCGGTAAAGACCGAGTAGAGCGACTGGCTCGCCGCCATGAACAGGCGGTTGCGCTTGGGTCCGCCGAAGCAGACGTTGCCGCACACCTCGGGCAGGCGGATGCGGCCGATGAGCTGCCCGGCCGGGTTCCACACCGTCACGCCGTTGTAGCCGACGTGGCGGCCGGCGTTGCTGGCGCACCAGAGATTGCCGTTGACATCGCAACGCGCGCCGTCAGGTCCGCAGTTCACGCCGTCGATCACGAAGTCGCTGAACCGCTTCTGGTTGGACACCTTGTTGTCGCCGCCGACGTCGAACACGTACATGTCGCCCTTGCCGCCCGCACCGGTGTCGCCCGGGCCCTTGCCGGTGCTGATGACGTAGAGCTTCTTGTAGTCGGGCGAGAACAGGATGCCGTTGGGATCCGGCACCTGGTCCTCGCTCACCACCATGTCGATGCGGCCGCTGGGGTCGGCGCGATAGCAGTTGGTCGGCAGCTCGCGCTTGCTCGGCACGAAGCCTCCGGGCTGGCCGATGCGCGGATTGAGCTTGCCGGCCGCGTTGGTCGGGCCGCCGGCGACGTCGGGCTCGCCCTCGTAGAGCTGGCCGCCATAGGGCGGGTCGGTGAACCAATAGCTGCCGTCCGGATGCGGGACGATGTCATTGGGCGAGTTCAGCTTCTTGCCGTTGTAGGAGTCGGCGATCACCGTCACGGTGCCGTCGTGCTCGTAGCGCACCACGCGGCGGGTGAGATGCTCGCAGGAGAGCTGACGGCCCTGGAAGTCGAAGGTGTTGCCGTTGCTGTTGTTGGATGGCGTGCGGAACACGCTGACGCGGCCGTCGTCCTCGGACCAGCGCATCTGGCGATTGTTCGGGATGTCGCTCCACACCAGATAGCGCCCTTGCGCGCTCCACGCCGGGCCCTCGGCCCACAGCACGCCGGTATAGAGCCGCTCGATCGCCGCGTTGGGCTGGGCGAGCCCGTTGAACGACGGATCGACCGCGATGACGTCCGGATCCCAGAAATAGGTGGTCGGCGCTCCGTGCGGGCCGAAATCGCGCGGCGGAGTGGTGATGGTGGTCGGCGGCCCGACCGGGGCGCCCTGGGCCAACGCGGCGCCTGCTCCCGCCACCGTGGCGCCGGCGCACGCCGCCATCGCCTGGACGAGCGTCCGCCGCGACAGCGTGCTGCCGGATTCAGAATCGTGCTTGTCATGAAGTGTCACGAAGTCCCTCCCAATGATGTTCGACGGCCAGTTGATCCGGCCCCGCGGCAGGACACTAGTCCATTCCGCGCCGAGTTGGGAGGGCAATATCGAGGGAAAATCCGATGCGGCGGTTAACGCGCCGGCAAAGGATTCCTGCACTGCCGCATCGTCTCGGATGCGCGCTCCACGCCGGGCCCTCGGCCCACAGCACGCCGGTATAGAGCCG
>JBEKZK010000639.1:0-3700 GCA_049509935.1 Xanthobacteraceae bacterium
CGGGCATCTCCAGGATGACGGTCAACGCCTGCTCGGTCTCGAAGATGTCGGTGACCGGCAGGAACACCCGTGCCGGTACCGTGCTCTCCTGCTTGGTCTCGACTTCGCGCTTGTGCTGAACCTGCAGCTCCTGGGGCGATGCCATGGGATGTCTCCGGCTCGTCGGTGGGTCAGGTGATCTTGATGGTTCGCGGCTTGTCGCGCTCGGCTCTCGGGATGAAGAGCGCGAGGACGCCGTCGCTGTACTCGGCGCGGATGGCGTCCGGCTCGATGCGGATCGGCACCGCAATTGTGCGGTCGAAGGTGCCCGACACCCGCTCGCGCCGGTGGACGCTGGCGCCGCTGGCGTAGGCGATGGTCTTCCTGCCGGAGATCCGGATCGTGCTTTCCTTCGCCTCGATGGCGAGATCGTTCCGCTCGACGCCCGGCAATTCGACTACCGCCACGAAGTCGTCGCCCTGCTGGAAGATGTTGATCGGCGGATAGGCGCCGCTGCCGGTGGTGCGGGCGCCCAGCCAATCGCTCGCCCGGCGTGCGTCGAGCGCCCGCTGCAGGCTGAACAGCGCCGAGAACGGGTCGTTGAAGCTCGGAAACATGATTGATCGCTCCTGATCTGGGGAGAATTTGTAGACACCGACGGTGGGCACGTTCCGCTTTGCCCACCACTACGGCCTCGTTGTCGGTTAATGCGCCGGGCCGCGTCCGGTGTCGTCGCGGCCGCGCCCGCCGGCGCGGAACGCTTCGATCGACAGCCGTCGCACCGTCCGCCGGTGCCTGGACGGTCCGGCCGCCCGCTCGTTCGCCAGCTTGTCGAGCGCGCGCAGGGCCTCGAGGATCTCGTCGACCGGCACCGGCCGGTCGACTCCTGGCGGGCGGCGCAGGGCGGGGGCGGCTTCGACCGCGCAGGCGTCCGACGCCCACGACGCGAGGATCGCGCGCTTCTCGTTGAGCGTGAGATCGACGTCGCCGACCACCTCACGCGGATGCCTGAACGCCTGCGCCGGATGCAACAGCGCGTCGAGATCGAAATCGAACGTGCTTGGTTGGGGAGTGCTGGAACCGCGATTTGTCATAGCCACATCCTCGGCTGAGCAACATGGATACGATGCGGGCCAGAGACCGCCGGTCGCTTTCCGGCGGGGCGGCAAGCGACCTTCCTGTCCCGCGCCGGGCCCTCGGCGGCGCCCGGCGGCCAACGATTTGGTGGCGCGCCGGCGAATTTCAAGAGCGAACAAATATCGAACTCGTCCAATCAGAGCGGCGGATTCCGCCGATGCCGGCGCGTCATCGGTCGAAGCGCTTGAGCAACCGGGTCACCTCGCGGTCGGTGACCTGCCGGAAGTCGTCGTAGAACATGCCGATCGCGCCGAAGTCCTCCGGGCTCTCCAGGCAGACGATATCGTCGACCTCCAAATGCAGGCTTGCCAGCGTGTTGAGCGGCGCCACCGGGACGGCGAGAACGAGCGTCGCCGGGTGGCGCGCCCGCGTCGCGCGCAGCGCCGCCCGGGTGGTCGCGCCGGTGGCGATGCCGTCGTCGACCACGATGGCAGCGCGGCCTGAAACCTCCACCGGCACACGGTCGCCGAGATAGGCGCGCCGGCGCCGTTCGATCTCGACAAGCTCGCGGTCGCAGATCTCCTGGAACGCGGTCTCGGTCACCCCGGTCGCGGCGATCACGTCGTCGTTGCGCACGACCAGCCGGTGGCCGCCGTCGACCACGGCGCCCATCGCGAGCTCGGGCTGGAACGGCACGCCGATCTTGCGCACCAGGATCAAGTCGAGCGGGGCGCCCAGCGATTCCGCGATCTGCGCCGCCACCGGCACGCCGCCGCGGGGCAGCGCCAGCACCACCGGCCGCCGGCTCCGGTATGGCTCGAGAGCGCGGGCGAGCCGGCGTCCGGCCTCCGCGCGGTCGGCGAACGGCATCGCGGCTACTCGCCGACGCCCTCGCAGGTGAGGTCGAACTTGGCGAGACCTTCCTCCAGGAAATCGGGGAGCAGCGGGATGCCGAGCAGATAGGCTGCGGTGCGACTGTTGTGCTGCCGGGCCGCTTCCCCCCGCAGCTCGTCCCAGTCGTCGAGGGTGTCGTCGCCGCGTCCGAGCCACACCAGCGTCACCAGGTCGATCTGCTCGTCCTCGTCGAGCCCGTTGATGAAGCTCGTGAGCTCGAATGCGACCGGGTCGTCGCCGTGGTCCTCGAGAACCGACACCATGCCGTCGTCGCTCGGATTGGATCCCGAGTCGGGATCGGCCACGGCCTCCTTGACGTCGAACTCGTGCGCCTTGTCGATGATGAAGCAGACCTTTTCGATCGCGATCTGGAGGTCGTCGGCGGTGGCGGCCATGTGCATCTCCTGAGGGTGAACCCGGCGACGACGGCCGAGCCTCACGGTCCGCGCCACGTGCCCTACAACGACATCCGGCGCGCCGCGCCGCGTTGATGAAAATCAAGAGTTCGCGATCGCGCATGACATCGCGCGCTGCAGCTCGCCCCCCTCAGCCGACCGGATGGCCCGCCCAGTGATGGCGATGGCTCTCGACGAAGTCGGCAAGGTCGCGGTCCGACACCGACACCAGGTCGGCGTGCCCGAAACCCTTGGAATAGTCGAGGATCGAGATCACCTCCGGGGTGATGCGGATCAGCGGCACCTCGGCCGGATTGGGCCGCGGCAGCACCTTGTACTCCGGGTAGCGGTGGCGCAGCAGCTCGTTGGCGTGATCGACCTCGCTGGAATCCTCGATCACCAGGGCACGCGCCGCCATCGACAGGCCCTTGATCAAGAGCGGCTGCGGATAGTCCCTGGCGATCGCGATCGATACCCGCGGGTCGAGCTGGATGTTGGCGTATTTCTGGCTGTTGCGGGCGATGAAGGTGTAGAGCACGAGGGCGTCGTTGCAGTAGCCGACGACGGTCGCCTGCGGCCAGCCGTCCGGCCGATTTGTCGCAATCGTCATGATCCGATGCTCGTCGAGCAGGTGGACGACGAGCTGCTTCAACGCGGTCTTCATTTACCTTCCTCCAGCGCCGGGCGGATCGCCGTGCCCGACGATGCCGGTTTCGCGCCGTGATTCGCGACGGCCACCATGCCGGAGCAGGGCCGCCGCGACAACCGCCACCTGCGATCCTGCCGCGCGCCTTGCCCCGGTCTTGCCCTCTTGGCGCGCCGCCGCTACATCCAGCGCTAACCTCCCGACAACGGCGCAACGCGCCCAACCAGAGGGCCGGGCCCATGGCCGCCCATCAATTCGTCTATCACATGCATGGCCTCACCAAGGCCTATCCGGGCAACCGCAAGGTGCTGGAGAACGTCAACCTGTCGTTCTACCCGGACGCCAAGATCGGCGTCCTCGGCGTCAACGGCTCCGGCAAGTCGACCCTGCTGCGGATCATGGCGGGGCTCGACACCGAGTTCTCCGGCGAGGCCTGGGCGGCCGAAGGCGCCCGCGTCGGCTACCTGCCGCAGGAGCCCGTGCTCGATCCGCACAAGACCGTCCGCGAGAACGTGATGGAAGGCGTCGCGCCGCAGCAGGCGGTGCTCGCCCGCTACAACGAGCTGGCGATGAACTACTCGGAGGAGAACGCCGACGAGATGACGACCCTGCAGGACGAGATCGAGGCCAAGGGCCTGTGGGATCTCGATTCCAAGGTCGATCAGGCGATGGACGCGCTGCGCTGTCCGCCCGACGGCGCCGACGTCTC
>JBEKZK010000064.1:0-11672 GCA_049509935.1 Xanthobacteraceae bacterium
GCCGCCGCTTCCGCACACGCCTGATACGCTGAGCGACATCGTCGGATTTTCGTTCGGCGGAATGATCGGCGGCCACACCGCCGTGAAGCTCGGTCGCCGGGTGCGCAGCCTCACGCTGGTGGGATCGGGCGGCCTCGGCATTCCGTCGCGCGGGGCGCTCGACATGCGCGGCTGGCGTGACCTCGCCGACCCGGCGGCGCGCGAGGCGGTCCACCGGCACAATCTCGCCGTCCTGATGATCGCGGATCCGCGCCGGATCGACGAGCTGGCCGTCCACCTGCAGGCGACCAACACGGTGCGCGGCCGTATCAACAGCCGGCGCCTGTCCTGGCTCGGCACCCTGCCCGGCGTGCTGCCGCAGCTTCAGGCGCCGCTGCGCGGCATCTGGGGCGAGAACGATTTTGGCATCCGTGGCCGGGTCGGGGTGTACGCCGAACGCCTGGCGTCGCTGCAGGCCGGAGCGACGCTGACGACCATTCCGGGTGCCGGCCACTGGGTGCAGTTCGAAGCAGCCGGTGCGTTCAACACGGTGCTGCAGAATCTGCTGGCGTCCGCGCCAGAGGGGCCGCCGCCGGCTGCCTGAGGCCGCGATCAGAAGCCGCGAAACTGGCTGCCGTAGACGGCGCTGACGTGGTGGAGGCGCCGGGTCAGACGCGCCGCTTCGTCTTCCAGCCCGAGACGCCGAGCCTCGTCGATGGCGCGCTGGAAATGGATGCAGGCGTCCTCGTAGTCGTCCTTGGGCCGGCGGGCGTCGTACATTGCGGTATAAAACCGTTCGGCCAGCGCCTCGAGCCGTTCGAGCTCCCTGGTGTCGATGCCCATGGCTTCACGCAGTCCTGGATTGCGAGCTGAAGATTCTTCGGCGCCCGAGCGAATCGGTGCCCCCGACTGCTGCGAGTCCGGACCGCAGCGCATGTCGTGTCGCCGATTTCCGGGACCCTTGCGGGCGCCCGCAGACTACCCGCAAACTATTGGAATGAAACAATGATTCGTCTGATCGTGGGGGCCGGCAAGGTGCCGCCGCGACATTCCAGCCCGTTGAAAGAGCTTGATTTTTGCGCGGCATGGCCCCATTTCGTGGCCCGAAGGATTGCCGGGGCCGACGTTGCCCGCTTGCCGTCGGCGTGCTCACCACGAAATCCCTGATTGCCAATCGGCGCGTTCTGGCGTCTCAGCGGTGCTGGGGGCCAGCGATGCGGGAGTTCAGCCCCTGGTCAGCTGCCGGCTTTTGCGCCGAAGATTCGAGAGGAACATGAGTTCATGGATTCGTCGCTGAGTATGCGGCTGCGGGAGGAACGCGACGACTTCCCCGTCGCGGGCCGGAGCGTTGGCGCCCACGCGGGCGCGGATGCCGCCATCGTGGAGAGGGCTCACGGTTTCGATGAGCGCGACCGGCCCGGCGCCGATCGTGCCGGCGCGTCCTTGCCTGCCGCGGCCGCAGACGACGTCGCGGTGGATCGTCCGGCCGGCGAGGCCGACGACGCGGTGATCGTCGCCGACGCCGAGCCGACCGACCGCCCGACTCCCTCGCGGGATCTGGTCGACACCTACTTCCGCGACATGGGCAACGGAGAGCTGCTGTCGCGCGAGGCGGAGATCGCGCTCGCCAAGCGGATCGAGGCCGGCGAGATCTCCCTGCTGGCGACGCTGTGCCACGTCCCGCTGCTGGTCCGGCGCATCCAGGCCTGGGGTGTGGAGGTGGCCGAGGCCCGGCGCCGCCTGCGTGATCTCGTCGCACTGACCGACGGCGAGCCGGTCGCCGATCCCGCCACCCGTGTCGCAGAGGCTCGGCCGGCCGGCCAGGATATCACCGCGCCCAAGGTGGAGCAGCCGGAAGCCGCCGACGAGGCGGACGAGCAGGGACCCGACAGCCTGGCGGTCCGCGAGCTCAAGCTGTTGCCGGAGGTGATGGCGCAGCTGGGCCGGATGTCGGTGCTCGCCGACGAGATCTCGACGCTCAGCCGCAAGCGGGTGGTCGCGCGCGGGCGCGGCCGCGATGTCGCCAAGCGGAGCATCAAGCGCCTGCATGAGCTGCTCGACGGCTTTTCCGCCGAGGCGGCCAGGCTCAATCTGCATCAGGATCGGATCGCCGACCTGGTCGCCGAGCTGGAGCGCGAGCGCGACGCGGTCATTCGCGTCGATCGTGAGCTGCTGCAGATGGCCCAGCGCAGCGGGATTGCCCGCAAGGATCTGCTCGATCGGCTGCAGGGCCGTGAGCTCGACGACGCCTGGCTCCAGGAAGTGGCCGCGCTGCCCGGGCCGGGATGGCAGGCGCTCGCGCGTCACCATTCCGAGCGTATCGGCGAGCTGCGCGCCGAACTGATGCGGCTGGCGCATCGGGTCGGCCTGCCGATCGTCGAATTTCGTGCGCGCGTTGCGGACGCCGGACAGGCGCGCCGCGAGCTCAAGCGGGCGCGCGACGAGATGGTGCAGGCCCATCTGCGACTTGTCGTATCGATCGCGAAGAAGTTTCGCCGCTTCAGCTCCCTCGATCTCCTCGATCTGATCCAGGAGGGGAACATGGGGCTGATGCACGCCGTGCACAAATTCGACTATCGGCGCGGCGTGAAGGTCTCGACCTATGCGGTGTGGTGGATCCGCCAGTCGATCACCCGGGCGATCGCGGACCAGGGTCGCATGATCCGCATTCCGGTTCACATGACCGAGACCGCCGCCAAGGTCCGCCGCGAGCAGCGCAAGCTGCGTCAGGAAAGCGGCCAGGCTCCGGTGACCGGCGACATCGCCAAGCGGACCGGCATTCCGGTGGCGCAGGTCGAGCGCGCCCTGTCGATCGTGCAGGAGCCGACCTCGCTCGATCTTCCGGTCGGCGAGGACGGCGATGCCACCCTCGGTGATCTGATCGAGGCGAGCGATGCGATCAACCCGCAGGCCGCCGCGGAGGCGAGCGCGCTCGGACAGCACCTCGCCGAGGCGCTGTCGGGTCTGACGCCGCGCGAGGAGCGCATCCTGCGCATGCGTTTCGGCTTCGGCGGCATGAACGAGCATACGCTTGAGGAAGTGGGCCGGACCTTCGGCGTGACCCGCGAACGGATCCGGCAGATCGAGGCGAAGGCGCTGCAGAAGCTGCGCCATACCTCGCGAGCAAAGAAGCTCGCGACGTTCGTGGAGGTCTGACCGCGACATTCGGTCCACTGTCTTGAATCGCAGTGGGGCCGGCCATAGCTTGCATGAAAGCAAGCGAGGGGGCGCCCCCCCCCCCCATCCCCCCCAGCGCCCTCGCACGACCTCCGGGCCGTCTCGCTCCAACGAGACGGCCCTTTTTCGTGCCCTCGTCCGATTCTCTCCTTAAAGTTTTGTTTACGCTGGCGGGCCTTAACTCCAACCAGGATCGCAACCTCGCGGGTGACGACAGTATGGCGTCCTTTGCTCAATCCGGCCCCTCGCGCAAACCGGCCTATCTGGGTGCGAGCCTCGTGGTCGGCGCCGCGCTCGCAGTGGCCGGCTTCGTCGTCGGCACCGATGGCGCGGACATCCAGCCGCGCGAGGAGGTCTCGCCGCGCGATGCCGCGGTGGCGGAAGCGGTCGTCCCCGCCGTAGCCGCGCCGCGCGTCGATCAGGCGCAGTTCTCGCAGCGGATACCCGCCGAGCTCCTGGTGGCGCCGCCAAGCGTCACGATGCCGTCGCCGCCCGACGCACAGGCGACCGGCTCGCTTCCCGCAGAAGGGCCGGTCCGCGCCGTGATCCCGACGCCGAGGAAACGCCCCACCCAGGACACGCGATCCGCCGATCCGCCGCGCTCCGCGAGCGCGCAGATCGCCCGGATCAAGACCGCCCTGAAATTGACGCCCGAGCAGGAACGATACTGGCCGCCAGTCGAAGCGGCCCTGCGGGACATCGTGACGCAGGTGAGTCACGAGTCGGTCCAATCGCGCTCCTTCGCATCGGGCAGGACCGCGGTCGATCCCGAGCGGGTGCAGAGGCTGACCTCGGCGGCGATGCCGCTTCTGATGACGTTCGACGAGGCGCAGAAGCGCGAGGTGCGCAGGATCGCGCGCAACATGGGCCTGGACAACGTCGCCTCGGCGATTTGACGACAGCGGCACCGCCGATCGGGTTTTCGCTGAACGGCTCGGCGTTCGCGCCCGTGTGCTGCGTCGATCAGGTCAAGTCCGCGCGGATACCCCTCGCGCCGTATCCGCTTGACGCGAACTGCCCCCGCCTGCCTCCTGGCCACCCCCGTTGGCGGCCGTCGTGCGGTAATGCTCGAGCACGTACAATCGCAACGCCGAGGACAGGTTGCCCTGCCGCCGATCGCTGTTCACCGTGGCGACCAGGTCCGACAGCGTCATGTTGCGCGCCGCGGCGATCGACTTGATCCCCTTCCAGAATGCGTCTTCCAGGCTGACGCTGGTCTTGTGATGGTTGATCACGACGGATCGCTTGACGACCATGGAGTTCATCATCTTCTCCTTGCTCAGGCACTCGCCCCGCCTCGCTGGGAGATCAGGTCGGGGCGCGCACGCAGCTGCCCAGCCCCCCGCATTGCCGGGTCAACCACAGAATCACGCGGTTTGTTCCAGCCCAGCTTCACAGTGTTTACCATGCAACCGAGGAGAATAACATACCGTCCGCCTGGACCGCGCCGGTTGAGCCATCTATCCAATTGAAATTGCTTAAATAACTGACAAATCGACGATCCGATCACATGATCGTTCCGCTGCTGCGGCCGTCACATTGCCGCAGGCCCCTCACTCCATGAACACGATCTCCGTGCCTCGGCGAACCCGGCGCGCCAGGTCCAGGGCATCCCAATTGGTCAGGCGGACGCAACCGTGCGAGGACGCCACGCCGACGCTCCCCGGATCGGGCGTGCCGTGGATCCCGTAGCTCGGCTTGCTGAAATCGATCCACACCAGGCCGACCGGACTGTTGGGACCGGGTGCGATGTTCAGCCTGGTCTTGATGTCGACCGGCTCGACCTCGAATTTCGGATTGTAGCGATAGGTGGGATTGCGAATGATCCGGCTGACCTTGTAGCTGCCCGACGGCGACGGCTTCTGCCCGCTTCCGATCGAGGCCGGATAGAACGCAACGACCTCACCGTCCGCTCCGAGCGCGCGGACCTCGCGGTTCTGCTTGTCGATCTCGATCTTGGCGACCAGGGCGACCTGGGCGAGCGGACCGCGCACGTCGATCTTGGGCACCACGATGGTCTCGCCGGCGCGGTCCAGATGCTTGTCCGGATTGAGCAGCCGCAGCACGTCCTGGGCGACGTGAAACTTGGCGGCGATCTGCTCCTCGGCGTTGCGATATCCGACCCATCGCAATCGGGCGAGCGCCCGCATGTCGTCCGACAGCTGTGCCTCGAACGGCCCCTTCATGTCCTCCGGCGAAATCTGATACTCGACCAGCGCCGGTTCCGCCGAGCTCTTCGCCAGCTCGTTCCAGGTGGCTTCGTCGAGGTTGCCGGTTGCCTCGATATGATGCACACGCTGGAACTCGGTCGCGGCCCGCCGCGCGTTGTCGCCCCACCGACCGTCGATCTGTCCGGGCGAAATGTCGAGCCGCGCCAGCAGCACCTGGGCCTTGAGCAGCACCGGGCTCGGCTGATCAGGCTGCGCCGTCCCGGAAAGCTGTGCCTCGTTCACCGCCCTCAGCGAGAGCGTGTCGGCTCGAGACGGACCGGCACCCCCGGCGAAGAGCATCGACGCCAGGATGATCGACAGCATGGCCCGACGCAGCATCCGCAACGCTCGCCTCGACACTTGGGGTTTCCTGGTGCTGCCGGTCAGGATTGAACTGACGACCTCTCCCTTACCAAGGGAGTGCTCTACCACTGAGCTACGGCAGCCTTCCGGAGCGGGAAGCGGACGTCGAATCTGCATCCAGGACCGCGGCGATCCTTGCCATAAGGCCGCAAGCGGCGCAAGCGACGGCCCGCGATCCCGTTGGGAACACGTCCGATTTCGACCTGCCGGGCGCCGACGCCGGCGACCGGGCGGCCTACACCTGCCGGTCGCGATCCGCCCAGTAGGGCCTGCGCAACTCGCGCTTCAGGATTTTTCCCGACGGGTTGCGCGGCAGCGCCTCGACGAAATCGACCGAGCGCGGCGCCTTGAAGTGGGCAATGCGGTCGCGGGCGAAATCGATGATCTCGTGGTCGGTGACGCTGGCGCCCGGCTTCGGCACGACGATCGCCTTGACCTGCTCGCCCCATTTGTCGTCGGGCACGCCGATGACGGCGACGTCGGCCACCGCCGGGTGGCCGAACAGCGCGCTCTCGACCTCGGCCGGATAGATGTTCTCGCCGCCCGACACGATCATGTCCTTCACGCGGTCGTAGATGTAGATGTAGCCGTCATGGTCCACATAGCCGGCGTCGCCGGTGTGGAACCAGCCGTCACGGATCGCCTGCCGGCTGGCGTCGGGCAGGTTCCAGTAGCCGAGCATGATCTGCGGCGTGCGGCAGATCACCTCGCCGACCTCGCCGGTCGCGACCTCCCGGCCGCTGGCGTCGACGATCCTGACCTCGACCCCGGTCATCGGCTTGCCGCAGGACTTCAGACGCTCGACCGCATCGGCCTGATGGTCCTCGGGCGGCAGATACGTGATGGCGCCGGTCGTCTCGGTCAGGCCATAGACCTGCGCGAAGCCGCAGCCGAAGACTTTCAGCGCATTGCGCAGCAGCTCGATCGGCGCCGGCGATGCCCCGTAGGCGATCAGCTCGAGGGCGGAGAAATCGGTCGTCCGGCATTCGGGGACCTGCAGCAGGAACAGGATCATCGCCGGCACGAAGAACGCCTTGGTGACCTTGAAGTCGGCGATCGTCCGCAGGATCGCCGGCGGGTCGAAGTCGCGCGTCACCACGTTCTCGACCCCGCGATAGAGCCCGACCAGGGCCCAGCCGCTGCCGCCGATGTGAAACAGCGGCATGCAGACGAGGCTGACGTCGCGGTCGTGCCAGATCCCGAACTGCTCGATGGCGCCGGGCAACAGGGTGAGCAGATTGGCGTGGCTGAGCTGCGCGCCCTTGGGACGTCCGGTGGTGCCGCTGGTGTACATCTGGATCGCACAGCCGTGCGGGTCGATCGGCACATCCGGGTCGCTGCCGGAATGCCGCGCCACCCAGGCCGCGTAGGCCGGCCAGGTCGGGTGGTTGCCGTCGATCGCGACGATCTGGCGCACGGTCGCGAGCTCGTGCTGGATCTTCTCCACCGTCGCGTAGAAGTCGGCGCCGACGAACAGCACCTCGGCCTGCGCATCGTTCACCACGAACGCCACCTCCGGCGCGGCCAGCCGGAAGTTCACCGGCACCAGCACCGCGTCGGCCTTGGTGGCGCCGAACCACAGCTCGAAGAAGGCCGGGTTGTTCTTGGACAGCACCGCCACGCGGCCCTGCGGCTTCACGCCGGCGGCGGCGAGGCCGTTGGCGATCCGGCTGGTGCGGCCGTCGAGCTCGCCGTAGGTCAGGCGCTGCCCTTCGAAATGCAGCGCGACGCGGTCCGGCCGGGTCCGTGCGTGGTGACGCACGATGCTCGGGACGGTGGACATGGTGGTGACGTCAAGCATGCACGGCTCCGTGGACGATCATGCGCGGTGGCGGACGGGCTCAGCCCTTGGTGGCCCCGGCGGTGAGGCCGGCGATGTAGTAGTCCATCAGGAACGCGTAGATGATCAGTGGCGGCGCGGCGCACAGCAGCGCCCCGGTCATGATCTGGCCCCAGTTGAACACATCGCCCTTGATCAGGGTCGTGATGATGCCGACCGGCAGCACCAGCTGGTCGGTCGACGTGGTGAACGCCAGCGGATAGAGGAACTGCGCCCAGCTTACCGTGAAGGCGAAGATCGTCGCGGCGATCAGCCCCGGCAGCGCCACCGGAATGAACACCCGCAGCAGGATCTGCCGATAGTTGGCGCCGTCGATCAGGGCGGCCTCGTCGAGCTCCTTGGGGATCGAGGCGAAATAGCCGATCATCAGCCAGGTACAGAACGGCACCGTCAGGGTCGGATAGATGATCAGCAGCACCCACCAGTGGTTGATCAGCTGGATGCCGGTCAGCTCGTTGAAGGTCGCGAAGATCTTGAACAGCGGGATGAACAGCAGGGTATCGGGGATCAGGTAGGTGAGGAAGATTCCGGCCGCCAGCGTGGTCGAGCCCCAGAACCGCATCCGCGACAGCGCGAAGGCGGCGGGCACGCTGATCAGCATGGTGGTGATGACGACCAGCACCGAGACCACCGCCGAGTTGCGGAAGAACGTCAGATACTGGCTCGACGACAGGAGCTCGATATAGTTGTCGAGCGTCGGCCTGCTCACCCACCACGGATTGGCCGCCGCCGAGATCTCGGCACTGGTCTTGAGCGAGGTGATCAGCATGTAGATGGGGGGCAGCAGAAAGAAGATCGCGAACAGCGCGAGAAAGAAGTAGGACCAGCGCAGCGCCCAGCGGCGGTCGCGGCTGATGCTGCCGCGCCGGCGCCGCCTCGCGGGCGTCGACGTGGACGGGACCGATGCGGTGGCGACCGCGCTCATGCTTCGTTCCCCCGCCGGCTGATGTCGCGCAGGATGACGATCGCGGCGACCGCCAGGATCGGCACCATGAACAGCGAGACGCTGGCGCCGAGCGGGATGTCGCCGCCCTCGATGCCGACCCGGAACGCCCAGGTGGCGAAGATGTGGGTCCGGTCGATCGGTCCGCCGGAGGTGAGAATGCGCACGATGTCGAAGTTGGCGAAGGTCACGATCAGGGAGAACAGCGCCGTAATGGCGATGATGTTGCGCATCATCGGCAGGGTCACGTACCAGATGCGCTGCCACCAGGTCGCGCCGTCGACCTCGGCGGCCTCGTAGAGCTGCTCGGGAACCGACTTGAGCGCCGCCAGATACATGATCATGAAGAACGGCGAGCCGATCCAGATGTTCACCAGGATGACCGAGAAGCGCGCCCAGCCGGCGTCGCCGGTCCACGGGATCGCATCGAAGCCGACCTTGTCGAGGAGCCAGTTGAAGGCGCTGTAGGACGGGTCGAACAGCCACAGCCAGGCGAGGCAGCTCATCGCCGGCGGGATCACCCAGGGCACCAGCAGCATGCCGCGCCACTTGCGCTGACCCTTGGCGGGGATGTTGTGGACGAAATGCGCGACGACGAACCCGAACAGCGCCTTGAAGGCGACGGCGGTGAGGGCGAACAGGCAGGACTGCCGCACCACCATCCAGAAGGTTTCGCGGTTGAACAGGAAGAAGAAGTTGCCGAGCCCGACGAAGCGCTGCATCGACTTGTTCAGCGTCGCCAGATGCAGGGAATAGAGCGTCGGGTAGGCCACCAGCAGCGTGATCAGCAATATCAGCGGCAGCGTCATCAGGAACGCGATCGTCGACTTGCGCTGCATCGCCCTGCGCAGTCCCGAGCGTCTGCGGATGCGTGGCGTCGCCTTTACGGCACCGATTACCGCATCGACCATCGGACATCTCCTCGCCGTTCTCTCCGTGGCGTGTCCGCCGGGTTCCTGCGGACAGCACGGCCGGTTGTCTCGTTCGATGACACGTGACCGCCGCGCGGCGGTCTGCCTGGCGGGCGTGTCCGGGTGTCGCGGCCGCCTTCCGGGCTCGTTGCCGGGTACCGGCGGCGGCGCGCGACGTCAGGTGCGCATATAGCCTTCGACCTCGCCTTCCGCCCAGGCCAGCGTCTTCTCCATCGGCTCGCCCTGCATGTGACGGACCGTCATCTTGGTCATCACCGCCTGGGTGTAGATCTGCACGGCGATCTTCGGCGGCGCCGGTGCGGCGGCGATCGACAGGATCTGGTGCTTGTGCGGATCGGGATAGTGATAGAGCGTTCCTTTCGGCGGTCCCTGCTCGGCCCAGGTCTTGAACTGCGAGAAGCTGGCGAACGACGGCAGGTCGTAGCCACCGCTGGCGGCAACCAGCCGTTCGGCCGCGTCGCGCTGCGACAGGAAGGTGAGCAGGCTCTTTGCCGCGGGCTTGTTCTTGCTGAAGGCCCAGATCCCCCAGAAGAACGGCAGGAAGGGCCCGAAGCGTCCCTTCGGCCCCGCCGGCATGCCGTGGGTCCAGCACTGCTCGGAGACCTGCGGCGCGTCCCGCTTGGCGACCGCCCAGGCGCTCGGCGGGTTCATGATGAGGGCGCCCTTGCCGGAAACGAGCCACTTGTTGTTCGAGGCATCGTCCCACGCCGGCGCGTCCGGGGGAAAGAATCTCGCCAGCCGCGCGTAATAGTCGAGAGCCTGGCGCACCGCATCGGTCTTCACCGTGATGTCGCCCTTGGCGTCGACCAGCACGGCGCCGAACGAATGGAAGATCGAGCCGACGGTGTCGACCGAGTCCGACGTCTCGCCGAGGCCGATTCCGAAGGCGCAGCCGGCCTTCTGGCAGGCCTCGGCGGCCTTGATGAAGGTCTCGAGCGTCCAATTGTCGGCCTTCGGCGGCGCCCCGGCCGGGTACATGGCCTGCACGTCGATGCCGGCGTGCTGCTTCATCAGATCGATGCGCGAGCACGGTCCCTTCATCTGGCTGCCGATCGTCGCCGGCATTGCGATCCACCGGTTGCCGGCCCTGCCGAGATATTCGACGGTCGCGTTGACGGCGCCGTTCTGCTTGATCAGCGGTTCGATGACGTCATCGACGGTCTCGAGCTGCTCGGCATTCTGGTGCGGCAGCCAGGTGTTCATGGTGAGGATGTCGTGTCCGGATCTGGCCTGAGCCTCGGCGGCTGCCGTCAATATGAGCTTGTTGCCCTGCGACGTGATGTAATCGATCTCGACCTCGACCTTCTCCTTGGCCGCCCACTCCTGCACCAGCGCCCGGGACGTGTCGTTGGCGCCCGGGACCCAATGGTCCCAAAAGCCGATCGAAAGCTTGCCCGCGGCGTTGGAGCCGCGGACGAAGGGCATTGCAACCAGCGCCGCGGCAGCCCCGGTCGTGGCCAGGAACCGCCGTCGTGTCGGTTTAGCGGCAGGCATCATGCGGTCTTCTCCCTGATCTCATCCCGGATGTTTTGGGTATTGTTGCCTCGTCGCCGACAACCTCGCCGGACCCGGGGCTGTCAAAGCATCTGCCGCAAGCTTAGGCGCGTTCGCCGGGGTTTGTCAGCAACGATCGACAGCCGGTGCTCGGAGCGAAATGTCAGGCCTGCTGACCTGATTTCGAAGCCCCGAGGTTTTGCGCTCTGGGTCGGGCAGCAGGGGCGGATCATCCGACGGAAACCGTTCGGTCGGACCCCGCCCGCAGGTTGCGCAGGAGCGCCTCGCGCACCAGCGGCAGGCGGTCGTTGCCGAAATACATGTCGTTGCCGCCGACGAACATGGTCGGCGAGCCGAACCCGCCGCGGCGGATGAGCTCGTCGGTATTGGTCTTGAGCCGTTCCTTGATCGCCGGCGCCGCGATGCCGGCGAGGAAGGCGTCGGGGTCGACGCCGACACCGGCGCAGATGCGGCGCAGCACGTCGTCCTGCGAGATGTCCAGGTCGTCGCCGAAATAGGCCGCGAAGGCCGCGCCGGCGAACGCTTCGAGCCTGCCCTCGGGCTCGAGCAGCAGGCAGCCGCGCATCGCCTTGACGCTGTTCACCGGAAACACCGTTGGCGGAAATGTGATCCTGAGGCCGGCGATGCGCGCCCAGTCCTGCATGTCCTTCAGCGCATAGGCCTGCTTGAGCGGAACCGCATTCTCGCGCGACGCGTAGACGCTGGGATTGACG
>JBEKZK010000640.1:0-3690 GCA_049509935.1 Xanthobacteraceae bacterium
TCGACGATCGGCCGCAGTCCGGCGAGCGCAGCGCCGACGCCGAGACCCGCGATGGCGTGCTCGGTGATCGGCGTATCGATCACGCGCCGATCGCCGAATTCCTGCAACAGGCCCTGAGTGACCTTGTAGGCGCCCTGATATTCGGCGACCTCCTCGCCCATCACGAAAACCTGGTCGTCGCGCCGCATTTCCTCCGCCATGGCGTCGCGCAGCGCCTCGCGGGTCGTCATGGTGACCATCTCGGTGCCGTCCGGCACGTCCGGCTCGGGTGCCAACTCGTCGCGCGGCCGGGCGGCGGGCGGCGGCGCAGCCGGCCACGGCTCGATCGCCGGTGCCGGCCGCGGCTCCGGTTCGGGCGCCGGCGGCTTGGCCGACGTCGCCTTGTCGGCTTGCGGCGGTCCGCCGCCGTCCTTGATGGCGGCCGCATCCTCGCCTTCGGACAGGATCACGGCAATCGGCGTGTTGACGGCGACGTCGGCGGTCCCTTCGGGAACCAGGATCTTTCCCAGCGTCCCCTCGTCGACTGCCTCGACCTCCATGGTGGCCTTGTCGGTCTCGATCTCCGCGATGACGTCGCCGGCCTTGATCTTGTCGCCCTCGGTCTTCACCCACTTGGCGAGATTGCCCTTCTCCATGGTGGGCGACAGAGCGGGCATCAGCACTTGGATCGGCATGGGGCGGTTCCAACCGGTAGGTGGGCAGTTTCAAGCGGGCGGGCGGGCGGGATCGGACGGCGCCGATCGACGGCGACGAGCGTCCTGCTCATCGGCGAACCGTCGTGGTCGATCGCTCCCGCATGCGCGCTCCCTCACTCGGCGATGTCTTCATTCCACAGCTGCGGCTTTTCCCGGATGAACCGCGCCATCAGGTCGATGCATCGGGCATCGGCCAGGTCGACGACGGTGACGCCACGGCTCTGCAAAAAGTCCTTGTTGCCGGGAAAATTCACCGATTCGCCGATCACGACGGTCGGAATCTTGAACTGGATGATCGTCCCCGTGCACATCATGCACGGTGACAGCGTCGTGTAGATCACGGTATCGCGATAGCTGCGCTGGCGCCCGGCATTGCGCAGGCAGTCCATTTCGCCGTGGGCGATCGGATCCGACTTCTGGACCCGCTGATTGTGTCCGCGCCCGATGATCGCGCCGTCACGCACCAGCACGCTTCCGATCGGAAGCCCGCCCGCGCGATAGCTCGCCAGCGCCTCGTCGTAGGCGGCCGCGATGAATTGTGCGTGCTCGTCCATCGCGGCCCGTTCCCGCAAGCTCAGCGGACCACGTCCGTCCACAGCTCGGACGGATCGGGCTCCGGATCATTGGTGGCGAATTCGGCCGCCTGGTTGACGAGATCGCGGACCGCGGCGTCGATCTCCTTGAACGCGTCCTCGCCGACCGCGCCGTTCTGCAACAGCCGTGCGCGCACCTGCTCGATCGGATCATGGTCGGAGCGCATCTTCTGCACCTCCTCCCGCGGACGGTATTTCGCCGGGTCCGACATCGAGTGGCCGCGATACCGGTAGGTCATCATCTCGAGAATGTAGGGGCCTTTGCCGGCACGCGCCCAGGCCACCGCCTTCTCGCCGGCCGCCTTGACGGCGCGCACGTCCATGCCGTCGACCTGCTCGCCCGGAATATTGAACGACACGCCGCGCTTGGAGAGATCGGTCTGCGCCGACGACCGCGTGACCGAGGTGCCCATGGCGTAGCGATTGTTCTCGATCACGTAGACGACGGGCAGCCGCCACAGCTCGGCGATGTTGAAGCTCTCGTACACCTGTCCCTGATTGGCGGCGCCATCGCCGAAATATGTCAGCGACACATTGTCGTTGCCGCGGTAGCGGTTGGCGAATGCCAGCCCGGTGCCGAGCGACACCTGGGCGCCGACGATGCCATGGCCGCCGTAAAACCCCTTGTCCACCGAAAACATGTGCATGGAGCCGCCCTTGCCCTTGGAATAGCCGCCGCGGCGACCGGTCAGCTCCGCCATGACGCCTTTGGGGTCCATGCCGCAGGCCAGCATATGGCCGTGGTCGCGGTATCCGGTGATGACCTCGTCGCCGGGCTTCAGGGTCAGCTGCATGCCGACGACGACGGCCTCCTGGCCGATGTAGAGATGGCAGAAGCCGCCGATCAGACCCATTCCGTAAAGCTGGCCGGCCTTCTCCTCGAACCGCCGGATCAGCAGCATGGCGCGGTAGGCGGCGAGGTCTTCGTCCTTGGTGAATTCAGCGGGCTCGGCCGTCGACCCGTTGGCGGGCTCTGTGCGGCGCGCCACGTTCTGGGCCGCGGGCTTGTTCTTGGCAGCCGCCATTGACGTTTCCTCGGCATCGGCAGGAATTGAGGCTCCGCACAGCCAATAGCCGAAATTGTCGGAACGCGAAAGCGGGCCCGCGGCGAGACGAGCGGATCGGCGCGCTCAACGCGGTCCGGCGAAAGCCTGCCTCGGGCTTGACCCGAGGGTGGACCAGGCTCGCCGATCGAGGACATGCGCCAACAGGGAATCTACAGCGCTTCGCGCGCCGTTTCGGGGCGGGCGCGCTGTGGTCAGCGCCCGGGAGGTTGCGGCGGGGACGGCTCGCGAGGATCGAGCATCATAGTCAGCTCGTGCGGATGCATGTAGTCGAGCATGATGCGCGCCCGTTCGTCGAGCATGTCCGGATCGACGCTGCCGGCGCGCAGCAGCGAGACGCGATGCTGCCAGTCGGCACGCTCGTGCTTCAGGCGGTCGAGCTCGGCATCGAGCTCGCTGATCTGCTGCACCAGATCCTGCTTGGCCTTGAGACCGTGCGCGCCCGTGTAGGCGTTGATCCCGAAATAGCCGATCAGCAGGGCGGCCCCGAGGTAGAGACCGACCGCCGTGAGCACCGTGCGCAGGCGTGTACGCGTGACCATGGCGGAACCATGCACCGGCAGCGTTAATCCGGGTTTAATCGCGCCCTCGGCACCCGTCGCGGCGACGTGGCGGCCTCAAACCGCCCGGATCGCGGACCGCCCGGCATATTCGGCCTGGGGGCCCAGATCCTCCTCGATGCGCATGAGCTGGTTGTACTTCGCGGTGCGGTCGGACCGTGCGAGCGAACCGGTCTTGATCTGCCCGCAATTGGTGGCGACCGCCAGATCCGCAATGGTGGAGTCCTCGGTCTCTCCGGAGCGGTGCGACATCACCGCCGTATAGGCCGCCTTGTGCGCCATCTCGACGGTCGCGAGCGTCTCGGTCAGGGTGCCGATCTGATTGACCTTGATCAGGATGGAGTTGGCGAGCCCGCGTTCGATGCCGGCCGACAGCCGCGCCACATTGGTGACGAACAGGTCGTCGCCGACCAGCTGGCACTTGGCGCCCAGCAGGTCGGTCAACGTCTTCCAGCCGGCGAAATCATCCTCCGCCATGCCGTCCTCCACGGACACGATCGGATAGCGCGAGACGAGCTCGGCGAGGTACCGGGCCTGGTCCTCGGCCGAACGGGTTTTCCCTTCGCCCTCGTAGACATAGCTGCCGTTCTTGAAAAATTCGGTGGCCGCGCAGTCGAGCCCGAGCACCACGTCGTCGCCAGGCCGCCGGCCGGCCGCCTCGATGGCCTTCATGACGAACCCGAGCGCCGCGTCGGCCGACGGCAGGTTCGGCGCAAAGCCGCCCTCATCGCCCACATTGGTGTTCAGGCCGGCATCCTTCAATGCCGGACGCAAGGTG
>JBEKZK010000641.1:0-3689 GCA_049509935.1 Xanthobacteraceae bacterium
TGGCCGAGCTGCTGCTCGCCAAGGGCTACGTCGTGCACGGCGTCAAGCGCCGCTCGTCGTCGTTCAACACCGGGAGGATCGACCACCTCTATCACGATCCACACGAGACCGGCGTGCGCTACTTCATGCACTACGGCGACATGACGGATGCCACCAATCTGATCCGCATCGTCCAGGAGACGCAGCCGCACGAGATCTACAATCTGGCCGCCCAGAGCCACGTCCAGGTGTCGTTCGAGACGCCGGAATACACCGCCAACGCCGACGGGCTCGGCGCGCTGCGGCTGCTCGAGGCGATCCGCATCCTCAAGCTGACCGAGCGCGTGCGCTTCTACCAGGCCTCGACCTCGGAGCTCTACGGCGAGGTGCAGGAGGTGCCGCAGCGCGAGACCACGCCGTTCTATCCGCGCTCGCCCTATGCTGCGGCGAAGCTCTACGCCTACTGGATCACGGTGAACTACCGCGAGGCCTACGGGATGCACGCCTCCAACGGCATCCTGTTCAATCACGAGGGGCCGACCCGGGGCGAGACCTTCGTCACCCGAAAGATCACCCGCGCGGTGGCGGCGATCGAGCTCGGCCTGCAGGACAAGCTCTATCTCGGCAACCTCGACGCCCGGCGCGACTGGGGCCACGCCCGCGACTATGTCGAGGGCATGTGGATGATCCTGCAGCAGACCGAGCCCGACGACTATGTGCTGGCGACCGGCGAGACCCGGTCGGTGCGCGAGTTCGTCGATCTGGCCTTCGCGCACGTCGGTCGCCGCATCGAATGGCACGGCACCGGCGTCGCCGAGCGCGGCATCGAGGTCGCGACCGGCAAGGTGCGCATCGAGGTCGACCCGCGCTACTTCCGCCCGACCGAGGTCGACCTGCTGATCGGCGACCCCTCCAAGGCCCACCAGAAGCTCGGCTGGCGCCACCGGACGGCGTTCGACGCCCTGGTCCGCGAGATGGTCGAGTCCGACCTGACGATCATCCGGACCGAAGGAACGCGCCGCAACCGGGATGATTGAGTATGAAGGGCATCCCACGACCAGAAGAACGGCCGTTTCATTGATCGTTGCGCGGCTGTTTGGCGGTCTCGGCAACCAGATGTTCCAGTACGCGGCGGCGCGGGCGCTGGCGCTGCGGACCGGAGCCGAGTTGCGTGTCGACCTCACGGACTTCGCCGCCGATCCCCGCCGTCGCTACGAGCTCGGCGACTTTCCGATCGCGGCCACGCCGGCGTCCGCCGCCGACCTGCGCCGGTTCGGGCTGACCGGCCGGCCGATGGCGTGGCGGCTGCGGCGCTGGCTGCGGCTCCTGGCGGGGCCCCGCATCGAGCCGATACGCCGCCAGCCGCATTTTCATTTCGACCCCACGATCGTCGCGCTCCGCCCGCCGGTCTACCTCGACGGCTACTGGCAGAGCGAGCGCTACTTCGCGGACCATGCCGAGACGCTGCGGCGGGAGCTGCAGCCGCAGGGACCGCTGGATCCGGCCAGCGCCGCGGTGGCGGCCGAGATCGACGCGGTGAACGCCGTGTCGGTCCACGTGCGCCGCGGCGACTATGTCAGCGACCCGAGGACGCATCGCTATCATGGCATCTGCTCGCCGGACTACTATCGGCGTGCGCTCGCCCACGTCGGTGCGCGCGTCGACCACGCGCATCTGTTCGTCTTCTCCGACGATCCCCAATGGTGCCGCGACAACCTGCGCTTCGATCTGCCGATGACGATCGTCGATGCCAACCCGCCCGAGCGCGGGCCCGGCGACCTGCAATTGATGGTGCGATGCCGCCATCATGTGCTCGCCAATAGCTCCTTCAGCTGGTGGGGCGCCTGGCTCGACGCGGGGCGCGACAAGATCGTGGTCGCGCCCGCGCGCTGGTTCAACACGCCCCGCAACGACACCCGTGACTTGACGCCACCGGCGTGGGTGCGGCTGTGACGATCCCCGGCCCGATGCGCCTGCTGTTCTGCTGCGAGTCCTACCTGCCCGAGCGCGGCGGCGTGCAGGAGGTGATGCGCCAGATCGCCGAGCGCATGGCAGCTGCGGGCCACCGGGTGACGGTGGCGACGCGCCACGTCCCGGAGCGCACGTTCGACACCCTCAACGGCGTCGAGGTTCGCGGCTTCGACATCACCGGAAACCTGGTGCGCGGGATGAGCGGCGAAGTCGAGCGCTACCGCGACTTCGTGCTCGGCTTCGGCGCCGACGCCATTTTGATCAAGGCGGCCCAGCAATGGTCGTTCGACGCGCTGTGGCCCGTGCTCGACCGCATCGCGGCACGCAAGGTGTTCATTCCATGCGGCTTCTCGGGGCTGCACGAGCCGGCGTTCGCCCGCTACTTCGCGCAGATGCCGGACGTGCTGCGCAAGCTCGATCATCTGATCTTCTACGCCGAGCGCTATCGCGACATCGATTTCTGCCTGGCGCACGGCTTGAACCGTTTCTCGGTGCTGCCCAACGGCGCCAGCGAAGCCGAGTTCGACCGGCCGCCCGATCCGCAGTTTCGCGCCCGGCTCGGGATCGCGCCCGACGCGTTCGTCTTCCTGACCGTGGGCAGCCCGATCGCCATGAAGGGGTTTGCGCCGGTTGCCGAGGCCTTTGCCGCGCTCGATACCGGCGGCCGGCCTGCGACGCTGATCATGAACGGTCGTTGGCCGCACCTGCCGTCGCCCGGGCCGCAGCCTGGGAGCCCGCTGGCAGCGCCATCCGCGCGGCTGGCGAAGGCCGCGAGCATCGCCGACAGGCTCCGATTGACGATCCGTCAGGAGGGTCTGTCCGGGCTCGTGTCGCTGGCAAGGCGCGAGCGGCAACGCCGCGACGCCGCGCGGGCGATCCGCCGTTCGATCGAACGCGCGAACGCACAGCCGGCCAAGCGCGTCCTGTGCACGGATCTTCGGCGACCCGACATGGTCGAGGCGTTCATGGCGGCCGACTTGTTCATCCTGGCGTCGGTCGTGGAATACTCGCCGCTGGTCCTGTTCGAGGCCGTGGCTGCCGGCACGCCGTTCCTGTCGGTTCCGGTCGGCAATGCCGAGGAGATCGCCCGCTGGACCGGCGGCGGCGTGATCAGTCCCGCCGAGACGGACGCGCACGGTTACACCCGCGCCGATCCTCGGGTCCTGGCGCAGGACATGCATCGCTGCATGAACGATCCCGATCTGCTGGCCCGGCTCGGCCGAATCGGTCGGGAGAGCTGGCGCCGGCAGTTCACCTGGGCCGCCATTGCGCCGCGCTACGAGGCGATTCTGCGCGGGAGCCCGTCCGGCACCGAGGCCATGGCGGAGATCGCCGCCGCAACCAGATGACCAGTCGGGCCACCCTGTTCACGTCCCTGCCGCCCCGGCTGGCGCGCCAGATCGGCGGCGTGGAGGTTGGACCCGCGTACCTCGCCGCATGCGTCAAGTCTTGGAAGCGCGCCGGCTTCGAGGTCGTCAGCCTGAATTGCGCGCGCGAGATCGGCCAGCTCGCGCCGTCCGGCTACGACGTCGACTACCGGGAGGTGACCGCGGACCGTCCGACCCTCGGCGACTTCCTGCGCGCCATTATGGCGTCGGCAAGGCCAATCGCCGGCATCATCAACGCGGACATTTTTCTGGCCAACCATCCCTCCCTGCTCGACGCCGTCGTCGAGCGTGCGGCCGGCGGCATGGTGGTCGCCGAACGCATGAACATCGATCCGCGCACCCGGCGCCTGA
>JBEKZK010000642.1:0-3679 GCA_049509935.1 Xanthobacteraceae bacterium
TCGCGCGACGATCCGCAGCCGAAGTTCCAGTCGGCGACCAGGATGCGGGCGCGGCGCCAGGCCGGCTGGTTGAGCACGAAGCCCGGCTTCTCGGCGCCGCTGTCGTCGAAGCGCAGATCATGGAACAGACAATTGCCGTATCCGCTTTCGCGCGGCCGGCTCAGGAAGCGGGCCGGCACGATCTGATCGGTGTCGATGTTCGGCGTCGCGATCGGCGCCGCCACCGCGTCGAGCGTCTCGAATTTTTCCATGCTCACGCCCCCGCCAGCAACCGGCGCACGTCGGTGAGCCGGCCGGTCACCGCGGCGGCCGCCGCCATGGCGGGACTGACCAGGTGGGTGCGCGCGCCCTTGCCCTGGCGTCCGGCAAAGTTGCGGTTCGACGTCGAGGCGCAGCGCTGTCCCGCCGCGACCGTGTCGCCGTTCATGCCGACGCACATCGAGCATCCGGCCTCGCGCCACTCGAATCCCGCGTTCTTGAACACCGCATCCAGCCCCTCGGCCTCGGCCTGCCGCCTGATCAGCCCGGAGCCGGGGACGACCCACGACGGGATCACCGCCTTGCGCCCCTTCACCACCGTCGCGGCGGCGCGCAGGTCCTCGATTCGGCTGTTGGTGCACGAGCCGATGAACACCCGGTCCATGGCGATCTGGTCGATCGGCGTGCCGGGCGCGAGGTCCATGTAGGCGAGCGCGCTCTCCCAGCCGGCGCGGCGGTCGGCGTCGGGCGCATGCGCCGGGTCGGGCACCGTCGCGGTAATCGGCGCGGCGTGCTCGGGCGAGGTGCCCCAGGTCACCATCGGGGCGAGCTCGGCGGCGTCCAGCGCAACCTCGCGGTCGAACACGGCGCCGTCGTCGCTCGGCAGTGCGCGCCAGTGCGCCATCGCGGCGTCCCAGGCGGCGGCCTTGGGCGCATAGGGCCGGCCCTCGAGGAAACGGTAGGTGGTCTCGTCCGGCGCGATCATCCCGGCGCGGGCGCCGGCCTCGATCGACATGTTGCACACCGTCAGGCGGCCCTCGATGGAGAGCGCGCGGATGGCGGAGCCGGCGTATTCGATGGCGTGGCCGACCCCGCCAGCGGCGCCGATGCGCGCGATGATCGCCAGGATGATGTCCTTGGCGAACACGCCGGGGGCGAGCCTGCCGTCGACGGTGATCCGCATCGTCCTCGGCCGGCGCTGCCACAGCGTCTGCGTCGCCATCACGTGGGCGACCTCCGAGGCGCCGATGCCGAAGGCCAGCGCCCCGAGCGCGCCGTGGGTCGAGGTGTGGCTGTCGCCGCACACCATGGTGAGGCCCGGCTGGGTCAGCCCCTGCTCGGGGCCGACCACGTGGATGATGCCCTGGCGCGGATCGCGGATGCCGAACACCGTCACGTGGTGCTCGCGGCCGTTGCGCTCGATCGACGCCACCATGTCGCGCGCGTCGGGGTCGGCGATGGTCGCGGGATCGCGGCTCGACGTCGGCACGTAGTGATCGGGCGTGCCGAAGGTGCGGTCCGGCCGGCGCAGCTTCAGGCCTCGTTCCCCGAGCACGCGAAACGCCTGTTTGGAGCCATCGTGGATCAGGTGGCGGTCGATGTAGACGAGCGTGTGCCCGTCGCGCTCGAGAACCTCGTGGCGATCCCAGATCTTGTCGAACAGCGTGCGCGGCGCTTCGGTCATGAGCTCCTCCTACTCGGCCGCGCTCTTGTCCTGCCGGGCGGGCTCGCCGGGATCGGGCGCGCGGAACGCCTCGCGGATCCCATCCCAATGATCGGCGCCCATGCGGCGAAACAGGTCCTTCGGCGATCCCTGGCGGGCGGGCTGCCGGCGCTCGCTCCTCACCGTCGCCAGCGCGGCGTCGAAGGCCGCGACCGCGACGGAGAACAGCAGGCCGGGCAGGATGGTGAGGCGAAAGCCGAGCCGCGCGGCGGTGTCGAGATCGAGCATCGGCGTCTTGCCGCCCGCCACCATGTTGAGCAGGCACGGGCCGCGGACCAGCTTCGGCACCGCCTCGACCTCGGCTTCCGACTGCGGCGCCTCGAGAAACGCCATGTCGGCGCCGGCGGCGAGCGCGGCGTTCATCCGCGTCACCGCCTCCTCGAAGCCGATGACGGCGCGGGCGTCGGTGCGGGCGATCAGCAGGAAGTCCGGGTCGTTCCTGGCGGCCACCGCGGCGCGGATCTTCGCCAGATAGTCGTCGAGCCCGATCACCACCTTGTTGTCGAGATGACCGCACTTCTTGGGGAAGCCCTGGTCCTCGATGTGAAGGCCGGCGACGCCGCGGCGCTCGTATTCGCGCACCGTGCGGGTGACGTTGAGCTCGTTGCCGTATCCGGTATCGGCGTCGGCGATCACCGGCACGGTCACCGCCGCGGCGATGCGGCCGGCATTGTCGGCCATCTCGCTCATGGTGACGAGGCCGTAGTCCGGATAGCCGAGCGTCGCCGCAGTGCCGGCGCCGGTCATGTAGACGGCGGAAAAGCCGGCCTGCTCGATGGTGCGCGCGCCGATGCAGTCGTAGGCGCCCGGCGCCACCACCATCGCGTCCTGCCCGAGCAGGGCGCGCAGCCGGGCGGCCGCCGAAAGTGCATGAGAAGCCATGGGGTCCTCCCGCTCGCTCGCCCCCGGTCCCGCGCCGGGTGGACGAAGCGGGGCACTGTCGGGCCTGCCCGCCGGGCGGTCAAGCATGCGGCGGCCGAGCCGGCGGGAGGGCTCGCAGGCGATGGCCTGCAATGCTACTCGCGCATCGCGTGCGCCCGACCCGGAGCGTCAGGCTGTCCGCGACAGGCCCTCCGGTCGCCGCCCCTTTTGGGGTTGCGGTCGAGCGACGCGCACGCTTGACTCGGGGTCATGCCGAGCGCACTCGTTGCTCATCGAATCTGGTCCCCGACATGACATCCGGGCATCTGCCCGGACGATCGGAGGAAACCGGAAAGAGGGAGGAAGCTCATGCGCGTGACAATCTTGTCGCAAACGGTTCTGCTGCTCGGACTGATCGCCGCCCCGTCGGTCTCGATCGCCGGCGAGCCGGCCTTCAAGGAGGGATCGATCACGACCAACGACGGGGTCAAGCTGCACTATCTGGAGGCCGGGTCCGGCAGCCCGCTGGTGCTGATCCCGGGCTGGTCGCAGTCGGCGATGGAGTTCAAGTACCAGCTCGCCGGCCTGAGCGACAAATACCACGTCTACGCCCTCGACATGCGCGGCCACGGCGACTCCGACAAGCCGAACCACGGCTACCGCATCCAGCGCCTGTCGGCCGACGTCCACGAGTTCCTCGCCGCCAAGGACCTCAAGGGCGTGACGCTCGCCGGCCACTCGATGGGATGCTCGGTGATATGGGGCTACTGGGAGCAGTATGGCGGCGATCGGCTGTCGAAGCTCATCCTGGTCGATCAGATGCCGATGATCACCAGCAATCCCGCATGGTCGCCGAAGGAGCTCGAGGACGCCGGCGCGATCTTCGACGGAAAGTCCCTGTACGAGGCGGTGAATGCGCTCGCCGGGCCGGACGGCGTGAAGACGACGAACGGATTCGTCAGCGGCATGTTCACCAAGCAGTACTCGAAGGACGCGGTCGACTGGGTGATCCAGGAGAACTTGAAGCTCCCGCGGGAGTACGCGGCACGGCTGCTGTTCGATCACGCCACCAATGACTGGCGCGACGTCATTCCGGCCATCAACATTCCGACCCTG
>JBEKZK010000643.1:0-3679 GCA_049509935.1 Xanthobacteraceae bacterium
CGCCTCGTCGAGCAACTCGGCGTCGATGAAGAGGTTGACGGCCCGCTTGCGGACCGCGCGCGCGCCCAGCATGAACGCCTCCTGCTCGTCTGCGCAAGACTAATGCGCAGACGGCAGAGGGGGCAAGCCCTGCGCAGGCAGATGTCGGGCGCGCTGTTGGATACCGAAATGCGCATGGCAGCCCCGCGCGCCCAGGAGTGCCTGACAGAAAGCCGATGCCGCCGAGGGAAGGCGGCCGACAGCGGCGCCCGCCGGCGCCGGGCGCCGGTCGGGCGATCAGCCGGTGCCGCCGACCGTGATGCGGTCGATGCGCAGGGTCGGTTGGCCGACCCCGACCGGGACGCCTTGGCCATTTTTTCCGCAGGTGCCGATGCCGGTGTCGAGCTCGAGATCGTTTCCGATCATGCAGACCCGGGTCAAGGCGTCGGGGCCGTTGCCGATCAGCATCGCCCCCTTGACCGGTGCGCCAACCTTGCCGTGCTCGATCCGGTAGGCTTCGGTGCACTGGAACACGAATTTCCCCGACGTGATGTCGACCTGGCCACCGCCGAAGCTCACCGCATAGATGCCGCTCTGCACCGAGGCCAGAATCTCCTTGGGGTCGCGTTCGCCGGCCAGCATGTAGGTGTTGGTCATGCGCGGCATTGGCACGTGGGCAAAGCTCTGGCGCCGGCCGTTGCCGGTCGGGCGCATGTTCATGAGCCGGGCATTCTGCCGGTCCTGCATGAAGCCGACCAGAATGCCGTCCTCGATCAGCACGGTGCGGTTGCTCGGCGTGCCCTCGTCGTCGATCGACAGCGAGCCGCGGCGGCCCGACAGGGTGCCGTCGTCAACAACGGTGACGCCCTTGGCGGCGACGCGCTGCCCCATCAGCCCGGCGAACGCCGAGGTCTTCCTGCGATTGAAGTCCCCCTCGAGCCCATGGCCGACCGCCTCGTGCAGCATCACGCCGGGCCAACCCGGCCCCAGCACCACGTCCATCTCGCCGGCCGGCGCCGGCACCGCCTCGAGGTTGACCAGCGCCTGGCGCACCGCATCGTCGGCAGCCGACTGCCAGGCGGCGAGCTCGACGAAGCGGGCAAAGCCCTCGCGGCCGCCGTAGCCGTGGCTGCCGGATTCCTGCCGATCTCCGTCCCCGGCGACGACCGACACATTGACCCGCACCAGCGGCCTGACGTCACGATAGGTCTCGCCGTCGGCGCGCAGGATTTCCACCACCTGCCAGCTCGCGCCGAAGCTGACCGAAACCTGGCGCACCCGTGGATCCCTCTGCCGCGCGTAGGCGTCGATGGTCTCCAGCAGCCGCACCTTGGTTTCGAAGCTCGGGCTGCCGAGCGGATTGTCGTCGCCATAGAGCCGCACGTTGGTGCGCGGCGGACCATCCGCATAGGTGCCCGTGTAGCCGCCGCGCACCGCCCGGACCGCCTCGGCGGCGCGCTCCAGCGCAGCCTCGGAGAGGTCCGAGGCGTGCGCGTAGCCGACCGCCTCACCCTTCACGGCACGCAATCCGAAGCCCTGCGCGGTGTCGTAGGTGGCCTGCTTGAGTCGGCCATTGTCGAACGTCAGCGCCTCGGACTGGCGGTACTCGAGGTAGAGCTCGCCGTCGTCGGCGCCCTCGAAGCCGCGCGCCAGATGGCGGCCGAGGCGCGCACGGTCGAGGCCGGCGCGGTCGATCAGCGAAGCAGGAGACTGGGTCATGGGCAGCGGTCCCGGGTTGGGTCAGGCCCCAACATAGGGCTTGCCGCCGCGATCCGGGAGGGGCCCGGACAGGTTCCGACCGATTCGCCGCCGAGATCGTGCGCCGGCCCGGATTCATGTGCCGGCGAGGCGGCGACCGGGAGCATTCGCGGCTTCACGGCAGCTTGTCGAAGCCCTCGCCGAAGCCCTTGAGGCTCATGGGGATGCCGATGCCTTCCTCCGGCGTCTGGAAGATGATGAAGGTCGCCGTCTGGCCGGTGCGCAACTGTTTCAACAGGCTCTCGTCCATGATGACCTCGGCGACGCAGCCGTTGGGCAGACAGCGCACGAAGCCGGCGCGTCCGACATCGGCCTGGTTGATCTTCAACCCCAGCCCGGACGGCAGCAGCACCCCGAGCGGCGCCAGGACCCGCATCAGCCGGCTCTTCTGATCCGCGGTCTTGATCACGATCACGGTCAGGCCGACATTGGGGCGATCCTCGGCGGTCACGCTCTGGATCAGGGCGCATTGCTCGCCCTGAGCGCCGGGCGGCGTGTCGCAGCGGATCTGCCAGTCGCCGGAGACCGACTTGACGGTCCCCTGCGCGGACGCCGTGCCGACCAGACCCGCCGCGACGGTCGCGGCCAGCATGAGCGCAGCCGCGCAGCCCGCCAATGGCCGGAGCGCTCGAAATCGAAAGACGTGCATCGTTTCGTTCCTAGACTGGTCCGGCATCCGCCGGGAGCCGCAGGCTGCCGAATCGCCCGCCCCGGGGGGTCCCCGCCGCGCTCGGTACATGGCGTGTCCCGTGTGTCAAGGCGATGATCGACGATCCGATCTCGGCTGTGCGGCCCGGCGCCATTCGAGGCTTACCGCCCAATATGCAGTTTGTCGCATGCGATCGACGGCGAGGCACGTTGCGAGTAGGGCTGAATTGTGGTTTGAGAGGCCGCGGCTCCGTGCGCGGCGCGCCCGCGCCCATCCTTCGAGCTTCCGCCGGCGGCCACGGCGAGCTATCAAGCGGTGGTTTCGATCGCGTCGGGTGGTGGGGCGGCGCGGGATGGCCGGCCACGGCCGATACTCGGTTCAGGGAGCGGACACGACGATGTTGGAGCTGTCGCGGTTGATCGCTTTGGGCCTTACCGTGCTCCTGGCGGCCGGCGGGGTCGCCCACGCGGGTCTCGGAATACCCTCGCCCTGGCAGCTCGGGCTGCAGGACGCCGCCTCCCCGGTGATGGAGGAGGTGGTCTGGTTCCACAATTACGTGCTGGTTTTCATCGTCACCATCACGGTTTTCGTGCTGGCGCTGCTGTTGATCGTCATCCTGCGCTTCAACCGTCGCGCCAATCCCAATCCGTCACGCACCACGCATTCGACGTCGCTCGAGATCGCCTGGACGGTGCTGCCGGTCGTGATCCTGGTGTTCATCGCAGTGCCGTCGTTCCGCCTGCTGTTCCACGAGCTCAACATTCCCAAGTCCGACCTCACCGTGAAGGCAACCGGCAACCAGTGGTACTGGAGCTACACCTATCCGGACGACGGAAACCTGCAATTCGCCTCGAACATCGTCGAGGACGCCAAGCTCAAGCCCGGCCAGCCCCGCCTGCTCACCGTCGACAATGAATTGGTGGTGCCGGTCAACAAGGTCGTCCGCGTCCAGGTCATCGGGTCGGACGTCATTCACGCATTCGCGGTGCCGTCGTTCGGCATCAAGATCGATGCGATACCCGGCCGGCTCAACGAGACCTGGTTCCAGGCGACGCGCGAAGGCGTCTATTACGGGCAGTGCTCGGAGCTGTGCGGCAAGAACCACGCCTTCATGCCGATCGCCGTGCGCGTCACCAGCGAGAAGGACTACGCCGACTGGCTGGCGGCGGCGAAGAAGGAGCACGCGCGCAACGAGGCGGTGCCGCCGACCGCGGTTGCCGAGCTGCCGGTGGGCAGCGCGCAATGACGCAGCGGCTGGGTGCCGGTTGAGCGGCGACAGCGACAACGTCGAGG
>JBEKZK010000644.1:0-3674 GCA_049509935.1 Xanthobacteraceae bacterium
GCAGAGATTCTACATATCGAAGGCTTTCGCCGGGCAGATACTCCACTTCGGAAAATGGATTTTTGTTTCGTCGATCGTCTATTTTCTGTCGATGAATTTCGATCGCCTGTTTCTCGCCAAGGAGGTTCCGTTCGAGTTGCTCGGCGTATACGGGATCTCGCGGTCGATTTCCGAGCTGCTCGGCCTGCTTTTTCTGCGGCTGGGAAGTGTCGTCCTGTTCCCGTTCATCGCCTCGCATTCGCTGACGCCACGCGCGGCGCTGCGCAAGGAACTGGCGCCGATCCGCGCACGATTTCTGCTGGTGGCCGCGGTGGTATTCTCCCTGTTCGCGGCGACCGCCGATCTGGCGATCACGATCATCTACGATGAACGCTACCGCGCGGCCACCTGGATGCTGCCGGTGCTGGTCATCGGTTCGTGGTTCACGATACTCGCCAATATCAATGAATCGACGCTGCTCGGCCTCGGCAAGCCGTCGTACACCGCCCTCTCGAACGGAGTGAAGTTCGCACTCATGCTGATCGGCCTGCCGCTCAGCTTGCGCACATCCGGGGTCCTGGGGTGCGTGACCGTCATCGCGCTCGTGGATCTTGCCCGGTATGTGCCGATCCTGCTCGGCCAGCGGCGCGAAGGCTTCTCATTCGGTAGGCAGGACGCGCTCATGACGCTGGTGGTCGTCGTCCTCATCTGCCTGTGGGAGTGGCTGCGCTGGCTGCTCGGGCTGGGAACGTCGCTCGATCTGCTGCCGATCTAGCTCCGGCCCGGCTCGCGCGGGGAAGAGCACCGGTGGCCTGGAGCGTCCGGAATAACTAAATTAGTTTGAAATTAGCTCGGCGAGCTTCCTTCTGCCGCAGTTCGATATGAAATCTTCCTGTCCATTTCGCGTTTTGATTGCGCCAACCGGCGTACACACGAAGTCTATTCAGAACTGGTTCGACGATCGGTCCGCAGCCATCGGGATTCCGCGCCCTGCCAGAGGAATTGCCCGTAGAAGCCGAATTTTCCGATGACATATGCCGGTATCAGCAGTAGTGCCCACGGCGGCAAGACATCGCGCCCACACTTCAGCCACGCCAGGAAGGTCCCCGCCGAAAGAGCCAGAAGGCTGGCGACGCTGACGCAAAAGGCGGCGGCGGAACATCCGAGATGTGCCGCGAGCGCGGAAGCACCGACGATTCCAACGACCAGCGTCCCGAGCAGCGACAGAGGCGGGACGGCCACGTCGAGCGACAACGCCAGAAGGCACCAGTCGCGGTGCACGACCGCTCTGGTGAGAAGGTGAGGCGCCGCCGTGAGGATCGTATCGATGTGGCCATGCTCCCAGCGCCTGCGCTGAGTTACGGCCCCCGCGCGCAATGCCGGGAATTGGCTGGTCACGCGCGCAGTTGGGCAGAACAATGCTGGATGTCCCGCCGCAGCCATTTCGAGCCCGAGAATCAAATCCTCGGCGATGCAGCCGTTGCCGAGCTCGACGGCGTTGATCACGGCCCACGGGAAAGCCATGCCGGTACCCATCAATTGGCAAGGCAATTTCATCGCATCGAGGCCGAGCGGACGCAGCCAGTTCTTCACACGCCAGGCAAACTCGGCAACCTGATGCTCGATCTGCGAGTCGCGCGGTGCCGTCATCAGGTTCAGGGCCTGCGCCGGCCGGCCGGTCATCGCACAGGCTCGCGCGAGCTGGTCGATCGAATCGTCGGCAAGCCTGCAATCGGCGTCGACGATGATCACGACCTCGGGCGGGTCGGAACCAAGGTGACGAACACCAAATTCGAGCGCGTAGCCCTTGCCGCGCTTCGTGGCGTCGTTCCGCTCGATCACCTCGGCGCCGTGCGCCGCGGCGGCCGCGGCGGTATCGTCAGTACAATTGTCCGCTACGACGAGCAGCCGGTCGCCCGCGAGCAGTTGACGCCGAATGTCCGCGAGCGTCGGCAGGACCCCCGTGCTTTCGTTGTGTGCGGGCACCAGCACCGCGACCCGGCGGGCGACGGCTCGCGGGGGCAGGGCAAATTGCGGTCGCGCGAACCCCACCGCCGCAAGAATCTCGATGAAAAATACCGCAGAGGTGGCCGCCGACAGGACCGCTGCGGTCAGCAACAGGCCACTCACCAACATTGTCGCGTCGTCCCCGTCCATGGGACACTTGAAATACGAGCCAAATACGGTCAAAGCGTGGGCGGGTAACGGCAATGGATTCGAGTGTGCTCGCCCGATCCTGGTCCGGTGGCAGCGGCGTCATCTCGATCGCTTGATGGCGTGTACGATGTGCCGTCGCATGCGGGCTCTCGCGGACAGCGGACGCGTCGCCAGATCGACCAACGTGTTGTGATCGTCCCACGACGTTCGGAAGACGTCGCGGGGCAGCAGCCACCCCGAGAGGGGCGCGCGCCCCCCGTCGCTGGTGAACACGGTCCCGATGTTGCTCCGGCGGAGCCGACGCACGACCCGGCGATCGTAGCTGCCGAACGGAACCGCCACCGCGTCGACCGTCCGGCCGACGAGGTCGGCGATCTTGGCGCGGGCCGCATTGATCTCGACATCCAGCGTCGCATCGTCGACGCGCCGCCAATCGACGTGCGACCAGCCGTGACTCCCGATCGTCATGCCGGAGGAAGCGAGCTCGTTCAGTGCGGAGCCGTCGAGATATCCCGGGAGACCGATGCGCCCGGCACATACGAAGAAGGCTGCCGTCAGGCCTCGCTGAGCCAGAGCGGGCAAGGCTATGACGGCGTCGCTCATATTCCCGTCGTCAAAAGTCAATTCGATCGAAATTTCCCGCGCAAGAGAGCATATCATGTCGAGGATCGACGCAAACCGACGCTCATCGCACCAATAGCCGACCTCCGTCGGCGCGATCCGGTCCGGCACCGGACCGACCCCGTGGAAATGCAGGATCAGGCGTTCCTTCATGTTGGCGGGCGTCGAAATATCTGTGATTTCGGGCGTGCGGGCGTCGGCAACATAGACCAGATTTCGTCTGACGCAAGGCATTGAACCGGCTGAATGAGCCGTTGCATCCAGGGTTTACGAGGCCCGATGATATTACCCGGACATTGTGTCCGGACCTGCGAGCGAGTTTTGGCGGAAGAGATCGACGCTCGAAGAGTGAGGGTTGGCTGATGCAACCGCGCGCTGTCGGCCGCCAGGCCAGGGGGACTGCAGCGCTTCCCGGTCATGGTGAACCACTTGTTGCGGCGCCTCGAGCCGGGAAAGCGCTGTGGATCAACTTGTTGCGCACATCCTTTGATCGGCGAACCGGGCGACTTCGCCGGGACATGCTGTAGACGATTCTGGACGTGGATCAGGATCGGGCTATAATAGCAATTAGATGGTGGCCCACCCAAGCCGCCGTGCCATGTTCAAATATCGAAGAATTGCCGATGAAATACGAGTCGAATGCAGTCAAGGCGTGGGCTGGTGATAGCCAATGGAAGGCATGCCGGGCGGATATCTCGCGCTACAAGACGCTGGGGTACGGCTCGGAAGCATATTGGGCTCTGGCGACGCTGGTCCTCTTTCGGCTTCAAAAGGTGGTTCGCAATCGTCGCCGTCGATGGGCCTGGGCGCCGGTGCAATTGATGCTTGTTGTCGTCAACCATTTGATTGTGATGGTTACACAAATTCGCATTCACCCCGGAGCTCAGATTGGCCCCGGGCTTCTCTTGCCTCATGTG
>JBEKZK010000645.1:0-3669 GCA_049509935.1 Xanthobacteraceae bacterium
CTTACGCGCCGCCGCCGGGCCTCATGTACGACGACAAGTTCCGCAAAGGCTTCGCCTGTCTCTCCCCGCTCAACCTGTCGTTCGACGCCTGGCTCTATCATCCGCAGATCGCCGACGTGACCGCTCTCGCACAGGCCTTCCCCGGCACGCAGATCTGCCTGAACCACGTCGGCGGCCCGCTGGCCATCGGTTCCTACGAAGGCAAACGCACCGCGATCACCGCCGAGTGGGCAAAATCCATCCGCGCCTTGGCCGCCTGCCCCAACGTGGTCGTCAAGCTCGGCGGCATGGCGATGCGGATCAACGGCTGGGATTTCCACACCAAAGCCGACCCGCCGTCGTCGGAAGAACTCGCCGCCGCGTGGAAACCCTATGTCGAAACCTGCATCGAGGCATTCGGCGCCTCACGCTGCATGTTCGAGAGCAATTTCCCGGTCGACAAGGGCTCCTACAGCTATCCGGTGTTCTGGAATGCCTGCAAGATCCTGACAAAGGGGGCGAGCGCCAGCGAAAAGGCCGAGCTGTTCGCCGGGACCGCGGTGCGCGTCTATCGCCTCGATGCGATCGGCTGATGCCGGTGCCGGGGTCTGCGCGCCGAACCAGGCACTGCGCGCAGCGGCGGCCTCATTCTCCGCGCTCGGACCTGCGCGGCAGTGCGGCGGATTTGAAGTTCCTATCAGATGTGCGGCGCGCTCGTCATAGGAACTTCAAATCCTAAAAGCCGCACTAGAATCATAGACTTGCTAGTGCACCTCTGCACCTCTGGATTCCGAAGTTCGCACCAGAGGATGTCGCCAAGTGATGCGAACTTCGGAATCGGTGCACTAGCGGCTTCTCGTCGGCACGGCGCCCCTGTAGGATCGAGGCTCTGTCCGGGCACCGGGGCTGGGCATTGGCCGGCGACGTTCGGCAGGCGCGTGGGGGCGAGGAACGATGACAATCAGCTCGGGATGTGCATGCCCACCCGTTGGCACATGAGTTGCTTTGCTCGACGCGATGAAGGCTTGCGGATGTTCGCCGTCAATCTCCCTCCTCGCGCCGCGATGCCCGGCGCAGCGGCGGTCGCGGCGGAACGCACGCCAGCGGCGACTGAAGAGCACGCTTCTCGAGGCTCATCGAGGAGGAGAGCACGTCTCTTTTCCTCCGAGGCGCAGGAGAAACACTCATGACTCGATGCAGGCCACAGGCGGCGCCCGCTGCGAAACGGCCGCGAAAGGGAGAGGGGTGGGGAGAAGGGGTCGGGAACTGTGGCAAATGGCTGCCCTTCACCCTCGTACTGTCGCCGGTCGGGATCGCCGCGGGGCCTCCGAGAGGACGCGACCACTGCACCGAATGCCTGGCCAGAAGGCGTTCGGTCAAGTGGAAGCCGGTGATACGTCCGAAGGCCCTCTGAGAGCTCGAATAGCTCGCGCCGAAGACCGACAGACCTGACGAGAGGCCAAGTCGACGCCGTCACGGATGCGGCGGTGCCGCCAACACGGTGATGTGTCCGGCCATCTCGGCCGAGACGGACAGGGCCCAAACAAGCGCGAGCAGAAGCGCCGCACTGAACAAGGCGGCGGCCGCGCCGAGGGCGCGGTCGCGAAGATCTTCGGTGGTTGACGCCCTGCCGTTGGTTCTGATCAGTCCGATCGTCGACATGTCACTCTCCCTGGTTCGACTGTCGAATCGGATGAATAGTAGCCGGCTCTTGCCGGATCCGTGAGCCTGGTCACACTCGGATCAGGGCTCGCCTTCGGGCCTGAAGCAGTACCCGACGCCGCGAACGGTCAGGAAATGCGACGGATTGTGCGGATCGCGCTCGAACCGCTTGCGCAGACGGAGGACGAAGTTGTCGATGGTCCGCGTGGAAGGATAGACCTCGAAGCCCCACGCCTTCTCCAGCAGGTCGTCGCGCGAGATCACGGCGCCGGGGGTTTCGGCCAGCAGCTTCAGGATCATGACCTCCTTTTCGGTGAGCTCATGGCTGGCGCCGTCCCACGAGCGTGCGCGAAAGGTGCGGAAATCGACCTCGTTGCCGGCGAAGCGGAGCACCGCATCGGGACGGGATTGCGCGAGCGAGCTCTTGTACCACTGCCATCGACGCAGGATCGCCCGCACCCGCAGCAGGAACTCGCCGAGGTGGAACGGCTTGGTCATGTAATCGTCGCCGCCCGATTCCAGGCCGCGGACGCGGTCGTCCGGATCGCCGCGGGCGGTGAGGAACAGGACCGGCGTGTTCCTGCCCCGCTGGCGCAGGGCCTGGCAGAGCGCAAAGCCGTCGAGAACCGGAAGCATGACGTCGAGCACGAGCAGGTCGTAGTCTCCGCCCATGGCCGCCGCGAGCCCGCGCTCACCGTCGTGCATCACGTCCGCGACGTAGCCCTCGGCGCACAGGTTCTCCGCCATGCCCTGGGCGAGATGCAGATCGTCCTCGACGATCAGGATGCGGCTGTTCTCGGTGCCGTCCGGCATGGTCACGATTCCCTGGCCACGGCCGCCGGCCACTCGACCGTGAAGGTCGCTCCCCGACCCGGACCGCTGCTGGCGGCGGCGACGCTGCCGCCTTCCATCTGAACCAGCCGCTTCACGATGAAAAGCCCGAGGCCGGTCCCGACCGTATCGTGGCGGCCCGGAGTCTCGAAACGCGAGAACCTCTCGAACAGGCGCGATGCATGCTCGGGCGCAAACCCGATACCCGAATCGGTGATGTCGAGCACGACGCGGTCTCTCTGCCGCGCGGCGCTGAGAACGACCTTGCCGCCGCCGGCCGGGGCCGACGCGGCGATCGCATTCTCGAGGATGTTGCGCAGCACGTTGTCGAGCGCCAGCGGGTCGGCGTGAAGCTCGAGGTCGGGAGGAATGTCCACCTCGATGGCGACCTTCTCCTGCTCGGCGAGATCCGCAAGGCGGCCGACGACATGGCGCGCCGCCTCCGCCAGCAGGACCGGCGCCTTGTTCAAGGTCATGCGCCCGCGATCCAGGCGCGCGCTGTCGAGAATCTTGCTGACCAGGCTGTCCATGCGGCGCAGATCGTCGAGCATGCGATGGCAGAGTGCCTCGCTCTGGGTCGTGGAGAGCCGGCGCATGACCATGGTTTCGATGGACAGCCGCAGGCTCGCCAGCGGCGTCTTGAACTGGTGCGACACCATGGCGAGAAAATTGTCCTGCCGGCTTCTGACATCGGCTTCGTCGCGCAGCCCCTTGAGCAGGACACCGATGCAGGAGGCGAGCACGATGAGAAAGAAACCGCCTTCCCAGGCGTAGCGGTTCATGTGGCGGCGGCGCGTGTCGTCCGCCTGGGCGAGGCTGTCGGGCGCAACGGCGACATGCCCGTCGACCCATTGCACATGCGGGAACAGCGCCTCGATCTCCGGGCGCGGAACCCCGCGCTGGAGCAGGAGGTCGGCCGCAATCGCGTCCTGGCGATAGAGCCGCTCGATGTGGGCGGACGCGGCGCCGAACGACTGCTGCTGATCGAAGAACCACCAGCAGACCTGCACCACCGAAACGGCGAGCAGGATGATGATCGAGATGTGGAGGGATCGCTTGGTCGCCGTGTCGAACATCGTCTGCATGGCGCCGCGTTGCGCCGGTTTCACCGGGCGCTCGCGGCCGTGGCCTCGCCGAAGGCCGCGACGAATTGCGCAATGTCCGCCGAGCTGTGGGCCAGGGAGAGAAACAGCACCT
>JBEKZK010000646.1:0-3653 GCA_049509935.1 Xanthobacteraceae bacterium
ATCTGGAAAAGAAGCCCGCGCAGGCCGGGTCGGGCGGTCAGGAACGCCAATCGAGCGGTCAGCGCCAGCCGCGCCGGCCGGCGTATGGCGCATCCAACCAGAGATTTCAATACCGAGAGAGCTGGCCTCGGCAGGACGAACTGGGTGTCCGCCGACCAATCGGACATGTTTTCGCAGGTCGTCTCGGTGCCGCGCGGCTTCCACACGGAGATCACACAGACGTCGGTTCCGGCCCTCTGAAGGCTGCGGATCTCGCGCTTGATGAAAGTATCGGTGATGCCGGGAAAGCGGTGCAGCAGGTAGGCTACTCTGGTCATGCAGGCTCCAGGTTCGGCGTCGGACCGCGGAGAAAGAGCGCGCCGGGGCATCGCAGGCATTATCGCAGGTATTATTGATCGACCCGCGGGCTGGGAAGGTGGCATCTCGTCCGGGCCGGAGGATTCCGTTTGCATGGTTATGACGCGGGTCTCGCCAGCAACGTCCGGACTGATAACCTTCCTGGCACAATTGCGGCATCATTCTGGCGGATATCTTTGGACATAATGCGGTCAGAATGCTAGTTCTCACGCAAGGGCGCACAGATTGGTCGGTCATCTTGTCAACTAGCTCCTCGTTCCACCAAATCTCGCGTCTGCTCGCTGTCGGCGCTCGCAAGCTCGGATTGCATGTCGGAGCTGATCCCTATTCCCTCGTATACCGGGAGCATCTGTCGCGCGTGGTCGCGAAGCTCGGCATCGACTGCGTGTTGGACGTCGGTTCGTATCGAGGCGATTTTGGGTCGCAGCTGCGTCGCAACGGCTACCGTGGCAGGATTGTGTCCTTCGAGCCGGTCATGGAGAATTTCCAGGCCCTCGAGAACCGGCGGGCCGGGGACCGCGACTGGCGTGCCTATCGCATGGCGCTCGGTGCGGAGCGGGGACACGCGGAAATTCGCGTGTTTTCCGGGACGACGTTCCACTCGTTCCTGGAGCCCAACTGCTACGGCCGCCAGCGGTTCCCCGGGAAGCTGAACGTGGAGCGGCTCGAGCGGGTGATGGTGGAGCGGCTCGACGCCGTTCTCGACGATGCGACCCGTAGTCTCGCCGATCCGCGGATATTCCTGAAGATCGACACACAGGGGTATGATCTGGAGGTCGTGCGGGGACTGGCAACGCGAATCGACGAGATTGACGCCTTGCAGATCGAGATGGCGGTCACTCCCATCTACGAGAACATGACCAACTCCTTCCTCGACGCGATCGAATACCTGCAGAAGCTCGGGTTCGGTCTATCGGGGGTGTTTCCCGTCACCTTCGACACGGATAACGGCACGTCCCTCCTCGAAGTTGATTGCATGATGTGCCGCCGGCACCGTAAGGTCCGTCGCGAACGAGCCTCGCCCGCGGGCCTTCGCGTTTTGCAACAAATATCCACGAATTCGCCCGAATGATCCGTTGTATCGTCGACCAAGCTGATTTGACCCTGCCATGCTGGTCTTGTAGCAACGTACGGCGATGGCAGGCAGTCGGCGAAACCGCGCGAATTTGGCTCGTCTCGGCGTCAACTCGTGGCGCATCGCCTCGACGATGCATCACGGGCGCCGTGTGGTCCGGCGGCGTTTGAGACTGAGGTCTGTTCGCATCATGGTGCATGACATCCGCGGCCGGGCGTTATTCATGATCCACAATCGGGCGCCGGAAAATTGCGTATGGAGGGGCTCGACGGACCCTTACCAAACGGCAGACGGCTGCGCCCGACGATCCGGGGCGATCCGTCCGGCCGGCACTGCGAGCGCGCGCGCTCGGCCGCTGTCGGCGCCCCTGCGTGTTCCGATGATCAGGCGGGGCAGGATATGACAGCAATGCATCGCGGCGGCGACCTCGTGTCGGTCGTCATTCCGACCTACAACCGTGCGTATTGCGTCTGGCGCGCGATCGACAGCGCGGCCAGGCAGACCCATGCCAACCTGGAGATCATCGTCGTCGATGACGGATCGTCGGACGATACCGCCGGGGTGGTCGCTCGTCGCTACGCGGCGGATCCGCGGGTCGTCTATCTGCGCCGGGAGAACGTGGGGGTCTCCGCGGCACGCAACACCGGGTTGCGGGCGGCACGCGGCGACTACATCGCGCTGCTCGACTCCGATGACACCTGGAAGCCGTGGAAGATCGAGTTGCAGCTGCGCTGTCTCGAGTTGTTCCCGGAAGCCGGAATGATCTGGACCGACATGGAAGCGGTGAGGCCCGACGGCGCGGTCATCAGCCGGCGCTTCCTGCGGACGATGTACCGGGCATCGTATCGCTGGTTTCCCACTGCCGAGTCGCTCTTCTCATGCGGCAAACCGCTCGATTGCGTGTGTCCGGGCCTGCTGCCGGGCCGACCAGAGGGGCGGGCATACTGCGGCGATATCTCCTCACAGATGATCATGGGCAACCTCGTTCACACATCGACCGTGCTGATGCGCCGCTCGCGACTCGAGCAGGTTGGAGGCTTCAACGAGGCGCTCACGCCGTCGGGCGAGGATTTCGATTTTCACCTGCGCACCTGCCAGGCCGGACCGGTGGCCTTCGCGGACATCGCCAGCATCGAGTACTGCGTCGGGGCACTCGACCAGCTCAACCGGCCCGAGCTCGGCATTCATATAGCTCGAAACTTCCTGCGCACGATCGAGTCGGTCCTGCGCGAACGACGGGCGAGCATAGCGCTGCCTCCCTCGATGCTGGCCGCAGTACAGGCGGACGCACACGAGTGGCTCGGCCGCGAGCTGCTGGCGAACGGCGACCGACGGGGTGCCCGCAAGCATCTGGCGAAAAGCCTGCGATACCGTTCCCTCGATCCCTACGCGCTGTCGCTGTTCGTGCTGAGCTGCGGGCCGAGCTTCAGCTACAGGCTGGTGCGAGCGGCTGTGCGGACGGCGAAGAGCGCTCTGCGCCGGGCGCGTGCCCCGGCGACACGGAGCTCGATGTGAGCGTGCGCAGGCTGGTGCTGCATGCTGGGGGAGCATTGTTGCACGCGACCGGCGCGTTTCGGCTCGCGCATCGGCGCCTCGTGCCGGAGAACGTCTGCGTCCTGATGTACCATGGCCTGACGAGCGGGCCACTGCCGGTCGCCGACGGGTGCTTTCTGCGGGCCGAACGGTTCGCCGCCCAGATGGAATATCTGTCCGCCCATTTCGAGGTGGTACATCTGGAAGAGGCGCTGGTGCGGCGCGGCGCGCCGGGGGCGCGGCCGATCGCCTGCGTTACGTTCGACGACGGGTTTGCCAGCGTTCACGACTTGGCGCTGCCGATTCTGCGGCGGCTGCGAATTCCCGCCACCGTTTATCTGGTGACCGATCTCATCGACACGGATCAAACGCTGTGGTTCGCTCGACTGCATCAGGCGATCTGCCAGACGGCCGCGCTGGAGGTGCGCCTCGGCGAGCAATGTGTCTCGTTGCGCGGGCCGGCGGCGCGCGAGCGGGCCTCGGCCGCGCTGCAGCTGGCGCTCAAACGGCTCGAGCGGCCGGCCTTCTCGGTGGCGCTCGAGGATGTGCTCGCCCGTCTCGGCTACGCCGGCGCGGCGACCCCCCCGTGGGGCGCATTCCGCATTCTGACGTCCGCGCAGGTTCGTGTCATGGCCGGCGACGGGCTGGTGCGGTTCGGGGCGCACACCGCGACGCATCAGATTCTCAC
>JBEKZK010000647.1:0-3648 GCA_049509935.1 Xanthobacteraceae bacterium
TGATAGAGCAGTGAGGTTTTCCCGACTCCGCCTTTGTTATTGAAGAAAGCAAGCGTTTTCATGAGGGCTTCCTGACGATCACATGCACCCAGGACGGAGCGTTTGGCGGCTGGAACTGAAATTCCGCAGGCGGATTCCGATTCGCCGCGAGGGTGCGTCGGACGATTTCGAGGCCCTGACCAAATTTTTCGACGAAACCATACCCTTTCAGAGCTTCGGCAAGCGTCGGGTTGCGGTAGTCGGTGAATCCCGGCCATCCGAACGTTTCGGGAGTGACTGCGCCGAAGGGGCCTCCTGGACTTAGTATTTCGACGCGATCCGAGTACCAGGTCACTCGTACCGGCGCGTTCGCTCCATGAGTCGTCGCTCTTCCTCCGGGGTAGCAATGGCACGTCGGGGACCGACCCGAATCCATGCTCGGCCGCGAAAGCGAACCGGAGGGTTCTCTGATGGATGGACAATTATGACCGCGATCATGCAATTAAGAATAGTAACGCGCCGAGCTTCCATCGTTGGGAATGGCGTTAACGCGCCGTCGTCCCTGATTTGGCCAAGGCTCTGCAACAGTTCGTCGTTGATCGCGAGGTTCGAGCAGGTCCCGTCGTCTTCCACCCCAACATACACAACGCCGGGCTGCCGGTGATCGGGTAGATCATTTGCGAACGCGCATACGGCCTCACGAATTCTGTCAAAATCGGCCGAGTTTCTCTTGCGCTCGGTTCGGTCGGCCTCGCCCTGCAGGAGTAGCGTCTCCAGTTCAGCGTCGGTCAGGGACATCGCGTGGATCCAAGGCTCTGGTCGAGAAACGACGTTTATGTAGCACGCGGCGGCTTGGGTCCGAGGCCTGCAAGCAACAAAATGCGGGATGCGGCAGGCGCGGGTCTCAGGCGGCGTCGTCGCGCAGGTCCCAGACGCAGAACGGCGGCTCCGTTGCCGGTGGGATGGGCACAGCGAGGGGCGCGACCCCGAGCATGGCGCAGAACGGCGGAGCGATCCGGGCGATCAGATCCGGCGCCAGCACGCTCATGGTCGGCATTCCGATCGACCGGTCGAACGGAATATCGGCTTCGCGGCGCGCCCGGCGCCACGCTTCGAACAGGGCCTGCCCGTCGTGGCATGCGAACGGGGTGTCGGCCGTCGGGTCGGGGTCCTTGCGCGCGATCCGCTTCCTGACCTCCTCCATATCGTAGCCGCGCGGGTCCGCGACATACGCCGCCACCGCCGCCACCACCCTGCGGCGACAGTTGCGCTCCCAGGCGGCGAGCTCGATCTCGCGCCGCACACGGTCGAGCTCGCCAGCATCCAGCATCCGGGTGCCGCGCGCCATCGCCATGCGGATCGTCCACGCGGCGGTGCCGTGGCCCCGCAGCCAGATCCCGGCGGCGGGATCGCCGGGGATCACGGCGGCATCGATCGGCGGATCGTCCGCCGGCCCCGGACCTGACCGGTAGCTCCCGACCGTGGTCTTCCGGCGCGGCTTCGGCGCCGATCTCAGGGTGGCGACGAGAGCGGGCTGCAGCACGTCCGCCGCGAGCCGAGGGAACAGACGTGCGAGCACGCGCCCGTTCGCGGCCCTGAGATCCGGGTCCGGCGCCCTGACCGCCTGACCGAGCGCGTCAGTCGACCACCACGCCGGATGGGCAACGATCTCTCCGGTCGGCCGGAGCGTGGTGACGCCGGCGGGCGGAATGATCAGCGGAACGCCTTCGCGCTGAGCGAAGTCCCGCAGAGCCGCGTACAGCATCTGCAGCGCGCCGAGATCGTGCACCGGCTCGCGGAACCGCACCGGCTCGCGCAGCCCCAGCGGCCGCGCCATGATCAGCTCGTAGGCATGCTTCGCGGCGGGCAGGCGCAGATCGTCGAACGTGCGGTCGGATCCTGCGATGAGACTCACGATCGCGGCGAAGTCCGCGTCGTCGAAGAGCTCCATCAGCTCCTCGGCGGCTGTCGAGCCACAGGCGACGGGGCTGCCCGCGAGCCGAGCCGCCAGCCGCTCCGCCTGCTCCCGGCTCGCGGGCCAGGTCTTCACCGGCGCACTCGGCGCCGGCGCCGCCGAATGTGCGCCGTCCGTGGAATCGGGAGCTGTGCCGGACCCGATGTCGGGCTCGATCTCCTGCGGTCGAGGCGGCGTCTGCACCGGATCGGAGTCGACACGGTCGGAGCCGGATGAATCGTCGAACGGAACGTGATCCTGCAGGCCATCCGGCGGCGGCGCGAGACCTATGACCGGATCGATCGCCGGCGCCGCAGCATCATCGGCAACAGCGGAAACTGAATTTGCCCGAGGCGATCCGACAGGCGCGGCCGGCGCCAGCTCGCCTGCGCTCTGCAGCCAGACGAATGCACCGCGGAGCCGCGTCGCGACCCAACTGACAGCCTTGGACACCCACCAAACTCGACCCGGCTGTCCCATCAACGAGGTCCTCGCTCGACTTGTTCCTCAGGCGAGCCGCAGAACCCTGAGCTTGCCGATTCGCGGTTCGGCAACGTGGCGCCAGGGTGTCGGAAACGAGGACCAAGTCAATCCGTCGACGGCCTTGTTGACATCCCAGGTGAGCAGCCGTCTGCAGACGCCTTGCAGATCGGGGGCCGGCCCATTTGTCACCTCGACACGCAGCGCCGGCTGCACGCCTGGCTCCCGCGGCGGGTCGGCGCGATCGGTTGCAGAAGCATCTCAACGACGCCGGAAAAACATGGGAAGGCAATATGTTACCGCCCATTGTCCACAGGTTGCGCGTTTACCGTGATGGATTAACTTGCTTGCGCGAGTCATCCGGAACAGGATGATTGGCGGTTGTTCCCCTCCCGACTGTCCGTACCGGACCATCGGCGCGGAACACCAGCCGAATGAAGGCCTTGTGTTGCGGTTCCCAACGCGGCGATTGAGAATCAATCGCTGAAACCGCGATGTCAGGCGAATGGGTGGAGACACGGGACCATGGCCTTCGCGAAACCCCTGTGGAGAGCCGACGAGGTGTCGCTGCGCTGGCGTTCCCTCGCCCAGCGGCGGCGTACCCATTTCGTCGAGCTGTACAACAGCGGCCGCTGGAAGCAGTACTACACCGAGGAAGCCTTCCTGGCGCAGATGCGCGAGGTCGTGCGCGGCGCCGAGGAATGGGACAAGCTGGTCGGCGCCAACGCGGCCAGGGCGAGCGCGCCGGCGACCGATCGCCCGGCGCCGGAATCCTGAAGCTCCCGACGTTCCGCGATACGATGCTTCGTTGGCGCCGTGTCGCCGAAGGATGACGCGCGGGCTGCGCTCGTCTATGGTGGGGACCGATCGCGCGGGCGGTCGGCGGCTGCGGGGATCCCCGATGAGGTGGCGGTTCGTCGTCGGAATGATCCTGGCCGTCCCGTTCGCCGGGCCGCCGTCCGTCGGTCCGGCCCGGGCCCAGGACACCGCAGCCCAGGAGAAGCGCGGCGAGGCGCTGGTCTCGCGCCATTGCTCGATGTGCCATGCCACCGGCCGCACCGGCAGCAGCACCCACGCCGAGGCCCCGCCGTTCCGCACGCTCAGCCGCAAGTACCCGATCGCCTCGCTCGAGGAGGCGCTCGGCGAAGGCATCATCTCGGGTCATCCCGACATGCCGGAATTCAAGTTTCCGCCGGGCGATGTCGGCGCCATCGTCGCCTACCTGACCTCGATCC
>JBEKZK010000648.1:0-3644 GCA_049509935.1 Xanthobacteraceae bacterium
GCCGCGGGGCAGGATCGGCGCGTTCCGACGTCGCCGACCGAGCTGAAGATGTCGTTTGCGCCGATCGTCCAGCGGGTCGGCCCGTCGGTGGTCAACGTGTACGCCGCCAAGGTGGTGGAGAACCACAATCCGTTCCTCGAGGACCCGTTCTTCCGGCGCTTCTTCGGCGGGCCCAACTCGAGCATGCCGCGCGAGCAGGTGCAGCGCTCGCTGGGCTCCGGCGTGATCGTCGACGCCAGCGGCCTCGTGGTCACCAACTTCCACGTCATCGAGGGAGCGAGCGAGGTCAAGGTGGCGCTCGCCGACAAGCGCGAGTTCGAGGCCGAGATCGTGCTCAAGGACAACCGGTCGGACCTCGCGGTGCTGCGGGTCAAGGACGCCAAGGAGCGCTTTCCGGCGATCGAGCTCGGCAATTCCGATGACCTGATGGTCGGCGACGTGGTGCTCGCCATCGGCAATCCGTTCGGCGTCGGCCAGACGGTGACCCACGGCATCGTCTCGGCGCTCGCCCGCACCCAGGTCGGCATCACCGACTATCAGTTCTTCATCCAGACCGATGCGGCGATCAACCCGGGCAATTCGGGCGGCGCGCTGGTCGACCTGAGCGGCCGGTTGATCGGCATCAACACCGCGATCTTCTCGCGCTCGGGCGGCTCCCAGGGCATCGGCTTTGCGATTCCCGCCAACATGGTGCGGGTCGTCGTCACGTCAGCCAAGAGTGGGGGCAGCGCGGTCCGCCGGCCGTGGCTCGGCGCCAAGCTGCAGGCGGTCACGCCGGAGATCGCCGACACCCTCGGCCTCCGGCGCCCGGCCGGCGCGCTGGTGGCGAGCGTCAGCGAGAGCAGTCCGGCGGCGCGGGCCGGGCTGAAGACCGGCGACCTGATCCTGGCGATCGACGGCCAGGTGGTCGAGGATCCGAACGCGTTCGACTACCGGTTCGCGACCAAGCCGCTCGGCGGCAACGCCCAGCTCGGCATTCTGCGCGGCGGCAAGGAGGCGACCATCGCGGTGGCGCTGGCGACCGCTCCGGAAACGCCGCGCGACGAGCTCGTCATCAAGTCGCGCTCGCCCTTCCTCGGCGCCACCGTCGCCAACCTGTCGCCCGCGCTCGCCGAGGAGCTGCGGCTCGATTCCGCCGCCGAGGGCATCGTGGTGGTCGACGTTGCCGACGGGTCGATGGCCGCCAATGCGGGATTCCAGCGCGGCGACCTGATCGTCGAGGTCAACAGCGAGCGCATCGGCAGGACCCGCGATCTCGAGCGCATCACCCGCAGCCCGAGCCGGCTGTGGCGGGTGACCATCCTGCGCGGCGGCCAGCAGATCTCGGTGGTGTTCGGCGGATGAGCCCGCGCGCGGAGCGCGGGGGACGAAATCTGTTCGAAGCGGCGGGGCTCGAGCGCGACGCACCGCGGCCGCTCGCAGACCGGCTGCGCCCGGCGCGGCTCGCCGAGGTCGTCGGCCAGGATCACCTGCTCGGCCCGGACGGCGCGCTGACCCGGATGCTGGCATCGCGCTCGCTCGGCTCGCTGGTGCTCTGGGGGCCTCCGGGAACAGGTAAGACCACGGTCGCCCGCCTGCTGGCGGTCGAGACGGCGCTGCATTTCGAGCAGATCTCCGCGGTGTTCACCGGGGTCGCCGACCTGAAGAAGGTCTTCGAGCAGGCCCGCGCGCGCCGCCAGACCGGGCAGGGGACGCTGCTGTTCGTCGACGAGATCCATCGCTTCAATCGCGCGCAGCAGGATTCCTTCCTGCCGGTGATGGAGGACGGCACCGTCGTGCTGGTGGGGGCGACGACGGAAAACCCCTCGTTCGAGCTCAATGCAGCGCTGCTGTCGCGGGCGCGCGTCCTGGTGTTCCGGCCGCTCGACGAGGCCGCGATCGAAAAGCTGCTGGCGCGGGCCGAGGCGATCGAGGGCAGGGCGCTGCCGCTCGATGCCGACGCCCGCGCCGCCGTGGTGCGCATGGCGGACGGCGACGGCCGCGCCGCGCTGACGCTGGGCGAGGAGATCTGGCGCGCCGCACGGGCCGGCGAGACCTTCGATTCGGCGGCGCTGCAGGAGGTCGTGCAGCGGCGCGCGCCGATCTACGACAAGGCGCAGGACGGGCACTACAATCTGATCTCGGCGCTGCACAAGTCGGTGCGCGGCTCGGATCCCGACGCCGCGCTCTACTATCTGTGCCGCATGCTCGATGCCGGCGAGCACCCGCTCTATATCGCGCGCCGGGTGGTGCGCATGGCGATCGAGGACATCGGGCTCGCCGATCCCCAGGCGCTGGTCATCGCCAATGCCGCCAAGGACGCCTTCGATTTTCTCGGCTCTCCCGAGGGCGAGCTGGCGATCGCCCAGGCGGTGCTCTATATCGCCACCGCGCCCAAATCGAACGCCGCGTATCTGGCCTACGGCGAGGCGATGCAGGTCGCCCGGGAGGCGGGCTCGCTGCTGCCGCCGAAGCACATCCTCAATGCGCCGACCCGGCTGATGACGAGCGAAGGCTACGGCCGTGGCTACGCCTACGATCACGACCAGCCCGACGCCTTCTCGGGCCAGGACTATTTTCCCGAGGCGCTCGGCCGCCGCACGTTCTACGACCCGCCGGAGCGCGGCTTCGAGCGCGAGATCCGGAAGCGCCTGGACTACTGGGCAAAGCTCAGGGCCGAGCGTCTGGTCAAGGATTGAGAGACCGCCACCGATGAAGCCCGATACGCACAAGGGACACTCTGGCGCCGCCGGCGTGCAGACCGTGGCGGTGACGCCCGACGAGTCCGGGATGCGGGTCGACCGGTTCCTGGAAGCGCGCTTTCCCGGCCTGTCGTTCTCCCATATCCAGCGGGTGATCCGCAAAGGCGAGCTGCGGGTGAACGGCAAGCGCGCGCAGCCGAAGGACCGGCTGCAGGCCGGCCAGGCGGTGCGCATCCCGCCGTTGCGGCTGGATGCACCGAAACCGGTGAGCGCGGCGAATGCAGCCAGCGACAAGACCCGCGAGCTGCTCAAATCGATCACGCTCTACGAGGACGCCGACGTGATGGTGCTCGACAAGCCGATGGGCCTCGCCGTGCAGGGCGGCTCGGGCACGGTGCGGCACCTCGACGGCATGCTCGACGTGCTGCGGTCCGCCGACGGCCAGCGGCCGCGGCTGGTGCATCGGCTCGACAAGGACACGGCGGGCTGCCTGCTGGTCGCCAAGACCCGCTTCGCGGCGTCAGCGCTGGCCAAGAGCTTCCGCTCGCGATCGGCGCGCAAGGTCTATTGGGCGCTGGTGGCCGGCGTCCCCAAGCCGCGGCAGGGGCGCATCTCCACCTTTCTCGCCAAGGAGGAACGCGAGGACGACACGATCATGCGCATCGCCCGGCACGGCGAGGAAGGCGCGAGCCACGCGGTGACCTACTACGCGGTGGTGGAGACGGCGGCGCGGCAGCTCGCCTGGCTGTCACTCAAGCCGGTGACCGGGCGCACCCATCAGCTGCGCGCGCATTGCGCCCATATCGACCATCCGATCGTCGGCGACCCCAAATACTTTTCCAAGGAGAACTGGGAGCTGCCGGGCGGCATGCAAAACCGGCTGCATCTGCTGGCGCGGCGCATTGCGATCCCGCATCCGCGCGGCGGCACGATCGACGTCACCGCGCCGCTGCCGCCGCACAT
>JBEKZK010000649.1:0-3644 GCA_049509935.1 Xanthobacteraceae bacterium
CCTCGTCGGGCGGAGCTGAAGCCATGGGCCCTTCGACCGGCCAGCCCATCACCTTCATCGTCACCGGCCTGGAGCAGGCGGGCACGTCTGCCGGCGCGACGCGAGGCGCCGCCCCGGTCGCACTTCCCGCCGCGCTGCCCCGCGGGCGGATCAAACAATCGGTCCGCGTCGGCGCCCGGCGCGGCGGCGGCCTGGACCGGATTCGTGTCAACGCCGTTCCCGGCGACGATGTCGTCGTCCTGCACATCGCCGGCGGCCCGTCGCTGGTCCTGCATCCGGAGAACGCGCGCGACCTGCTGCTGGCGCAGGGCGATGTGGCGCGCGCCCGGAACCCCGACGGCTCCGCAGCGCCGGCTCCCGCCGAGATCGAGGTCGCGGCGCAGCTGCGATGGCGCGGGCTTGCGGCGGACGCAGCGACGCGCGGGGCGGGCGACCCGATGCTCGCCGGGATCGACGTGATCACCGGCCTCGTCAAGGATCCGGCCGCCGACCTCGTCGCATCGCGCGTGGTGGCGGCCGTCGACGGCCAGGTCGATCCCGGCGTCTATGCGCTCCGGCGCGACAGTCCGCCCAATCTCAAGGGCAGCGGCGGCGCGCTCGCCAGGTTGCCGGAGGTCGCGCCCGGCGAGCCGCTGCTGGTGCTGGTCCACGGCACGTTCTCCAGCACGCCGGGGACGTTCGGCAAGCTGTGGACCGAGCATCCGCAGCAGGTGGCGACACTGTTCGCCCGCTACAACGATCGCGTCTACGGTCTCGATCATCCGACCCTCGGCGCAAGCCCCATCGGCAACGCCCTGGCGCTGGCGCGGACCCTGCCGAAGGGCGCGCGCCTGCATCTGCTGACGCATTCGCGCGGCGGTCTGGTCGCCGAGGCGATGGCGCGGGTCTGCGGCGACCCCGACGGCGCGGCGGCGGGCGCCTTCGGCGGCAGCGACGAGCAGCGCGACCGCGATGATCTCGCGGCGCTGGCCGCGCTGGTGAAACAGCAGGGCATCCGGGTCGAGCGCATCGTTCGCGTGGCCTGTCCGGCGCGCGGCACCCTGCTCGCGTCCAAGCGGCTCGACGCCTATCTGTCGGTGCTCAAATGGGGGCTGGAGCTGGCGGGCGTGCCGGTCATTCCGGCGCTGGTGGATTTTTTGAGCGAGGTGGCGCTGCGGCGGGCCGACCCGACACAGGCCCCCGGGCTCGCCGCCATGATGCCCGACAGCCCGCTGATCCGCTGGCTGCACGCGACCGACGTCGCGGTCCACGGCGACCTGCGGGTCGTTGCCGGCGACATCCGCGGCGACTCCATCACCTCGTGGGTCAAGACACTGCTGGCGGACGCGTTCTTCTGGACCGACAACGATCTCGTGGTGCAGACCTCGTCGATGTACGGCGGCGCGCCGCGCCCCGACGGCGCGAGCTTCGTGCTCGACCAGGGCGGCAAGGTCTCGCACTTCAGCTATTTCGCCAACGAAAGCACCGCCGGAGCCATCGTCAACGCGCTGGTGCAGGACGCCGCGCCGCAGAGCTTCCGTCCGATCGGGCCGCTGTCGTGGGCCGGGCAGTCGTCCGCCGGCGTGCGCGCCGCTCCGCCGTTCGCGATCAACGGCGCGGCCGTCAGCGACAAGCCGGGGGTCATCGTGCTGCCCGGCATGCTCGGCAGCAACCTGAAGGTCGACGGGGCTCGGGTGTGGCTCAGCTGGCGCCTGGGCGACGGCCTGGCCCGTCTCAAATACCAGCCCGACGGCCGCGACGGCGTGGAGCCGGACGGGCCGATCGCCGGCGTGTACGACGGGCTCGCGCAGTTCCTCGCCAGGAGCCACGAGGTCATCGAGCTCGCATGCGACTGGCGCCGCCCCATCGAGGAGCAGGCGTCGGACCTCGCAAGGTCGGTCGAGGCCGCCCTCGCGGCACGCGAGAGGAGCGGCCAGCCGGTGCGGATCCTGGCGCACTCGACGGGCGGCCTGGTCGCCCGCACGATGCAGCTGGAGCGGCCCGACGTCTGGCAGCGCATGATGTCGCGCGCCGGCGCGCGCCTGCTGATGCTGGGGACGCCGAACGGCGGCTCGTGGACGCCGATGCAGGTGCTCTCCGGCGACGAGACCTTCGGCAACACCCTGGCGCTGCTGGGCGCGCCGTTCCAGGGCCGCGAGGTGCGCCAGCTGATGGCGACGCTTCCAGGCTTCATGCAGCTGCAAGCCGGGCTCCTCGACCCGACGCTTGGGCTCGGCCAGGAGGCGACCTGGCAGAAGCTCGCCAACGACGATCTGGAGAGCATCCGTGCACACAGCTGGTGGCATGGCAGCGATCCGCAGATCGACGCCCTGGCCTGGGGAGTCCCGCCGCAGGACGTGCTCGATCGCGCGGTCGCCCTGCGCCGGCGTCTGGATGCCCAGATCCAGCAGGACCCGATCAAGCTCCATGACAACGTGCTGCTCGTGGTCGGCCGGGCTCAATTCACCGCGGAGGGCATCGCGACCGGCCCGGAGGGGCTGGCGTACCTCGGTGGGCCCGATGCCGGCGACGGCCGCGTCTCGCTGGCGAGCGCCCGGCTGCCCGGCGTGCGGACCTGGCAGCTCGACTGCGAGCACGGCCGGCTTGCCGAGAAGACCGAGGCATTCGATTCCTACCTGCAGCTGCTCAATGACGGCACCGTCGCCGGCGGCATCCTCGAGCCGCTCGCGGAGCCGCCGATCGGGCGCGCCGCCGCCGCTCCGCCGGCCCGTGTGCGCAGCCGTCCGTCGCGCAACCCTCCTGCCTCACAGCCGCCCGCAACGGCCGCGGAGGTGCTGGCGCCCAACGACAGCCCGGCGGTTGCGGACGGTGACGAGCGCAGGCCGCCGCTCGAGGTCACGGTCGTCAACAGCGACATCAGGTTCATCGCGCAGCCGATCGTGATCGGGCACTACCGCTCGACGGTCCTCGGCGGCACCGAGGAGGTGGTCGACCGGCTGATCGGCGGGGCCATGACGAGCTCGCTGAAAGCGGGCCTGTATCCGGATTTTCCCGGCGACCATCAGATCTTCATCAACACCGGGCCCAATCGCGACAACCCGTTTCAGCTGCCACGGCCGAAGGCGGCGATCGTCATCGGTCTCGGTCCGGAAGGCAAGCTGCGGCAACAGGATCTGGAGCGCACCGTGCGGCAGGCGGTGATCGCATGGGCGCAGCGCATGGCGGAGATGCCGCTCGGGTCGCCGGCCGAGCTCGAGCTCGCCGCATCGCTGATCGGCAGCGGCGGCACCGGAATCAGCGCCGGCCAGGCCGCGCTCATCGTCGCGCAGGGCGTTCGCGCCGCCAACGAGCGCTTGCAGCGCTGCGGCTGGCCCCGGGTCGGCCGGCTGTTTCTGGTCGAGCTCTACCTCGAGCGCGCGATCGAAGCCTGGCGAGCGCTCCAGGTGCAGGCGACCGCCGCGCCGGGACGCTATGCGATCTCCGGCACCGTCCAGCCCGGAGCCGGGGCGCTCCCGCGGGTGCGCGACGCCGGCTACCGTGGCGCAGACTACGATTTCATCACGGCGCGAACCGGCCAGAGCAAAGGCGAAACGTCGATCGAATATACGCTGGACACCAAGCGCGCACGGTCGGAGGTGCGCGCGCAGGCGCTGCAGGTCCGCCTCGTCCACGAGCTGGTGGCGCGCGCCGCGAACGATCGGAAC
>JBEKZK010000065.1:0-11574 GCA_049509935.1 Xanthobacteraceae bacterium
CGGCGCGAAGGCCAGCCCGTAGCTCAGATCGGGCGGCGCGATGCTGATCTGCCAGATGTTCCAGGTGGGCCCGAGGGCCGCACCCCAGACGATCAGGGCGGTGCCGAGGACCGCGAAGAAGATCGTCGTGACCCCGAAGAACCCGACGTAGAACGGCCCCACCCAGAAATCGAACAGATCTCCACCGACCAGCGTCCCGCCGCGAACGCGATATTTTCTTTCGAAGCTCAGCATCGCCATCGTCGATTCCTCCGGTCGCGAGGCGCGCGACGCGCCTCCTCGCAGTACGTGCGAGCGGCGGGCGAGGCTGAGCCGGTCAACCTCGTCCGCTGCCCTGCGGTGAAGCTACTTGGCCGCCGGCGGAAGCGGCGACATCTGGGCCGCGGCGCCGGCGTGCGCGTGCGGGCCTTCCAGCCAGTTGAACCGGTCGGTGCTGAGCAGGATGAAATGGATCAGCAGGGCCAGCGCGAACAGGAAGGTGAACAACGCGATCAGCGTTCGCCGCGGATCGAAGACCAGCCACATTCTCCACATTGTCGTTCCTCCCTAAGAGACCAGCTGGACCAGGTAGCCGGCCACTTGGGTCGCGCCGTCGATCGCCGACTTGTATCCGCCCGGGCCCGGCAGCCAGGGACGCCACAACCACGCGAGAATATGGGCGATGATGGCGATCACGATGAAGATCGTGAAGCTCGACATGAAGATGCTGTGGAACTCCTTCGCCTCCGATTCGGTCAGCCCCGACAGGGAGCCACCTCGTCTGTCGATATCAGCAGGCATCTAGACACTCTCCTCGTAGTGGACCTTGCGGTCGTTACCGTGCACGTCCCGCACGGCTGGGATGTCCGCCCGGCGGCGCCGGACGGAAGCAGAGCTAGCCCATGAAGGCGAAAGGAATGGTCCTGCTCGTGGCCGCCCTGGCTTCCTCGAAGATCGACTTGTGCGCCGCCACTCCGTGCGTCGCGCGCCATGGCTGGACCACGACGCGTGAGACCAGGGCGGCGATCAGAAAGAAGACGAAGCTCGCATGGAAGATCAGCTTGAACTCGATCGCCTCCCCCTTTCGCGATCGTGTCGGCGCGCTCTGCCGTCCGGACTCGTCCATGGTCCCCTCCTGACGATGGGCCTGCGGCGTTTCCCGCCGTGCTCCGCCCCCGACCGCAGCCATCGTGATCCGGCCGGGGATGTTCGCCCGGCACCCCGGGCGATGATTCAATCTTCGCTCGCTCCTCGGGCAGGCGGTGCGCCGGCGCGGCGTCCGCATGCCAGACAGTCCAGCCGGCTCATGCGGCCTGGCCCTCGATGATGGCGGCCCGCGCCCGCGCCACGCGCGCGGCCGTCACCCGGTCCTCGCCGGCTTGTCTTGCCTCGCGCTCCGCCGCGTCCCGCATCCGCTTGGCGGCGGAGATGCGGACCAGGATCGGCTGCGCTTCCACCAGTTCGTCGAGCGCCGTCCTCGCCTCGTCGTCCCACGGCAGCTGGCGCAGGAACCGCGCGGGTGTGGCCTCGACCTTGTCGAGCGCGGCGGCGAGCGGCAGGATGTGGAACAGCGCGTCGAACAGCGCGTTGCAGACTTCCTGCACGATGTAGGTGGCGCCGGCATAGCCCATGAACGGCGTGCCGGTGTGGCGGCGGATGATGGCGCCGGGAAACGACGCCGGGATGTACATCGCCCGCGATCCGCACTCGGCGAGGTACATGCGTTCGTTGTAGCTTCCGAACATGATGAGCGGCGGCGTGTCGCGCACCGCCGCCCGCACCGCGTCGTTGTCCGGCTTGATGCCGGGGCGGCGGGCGAACGAGAAGGTGCACGGCAGTCCCATCTCGGCCTCGAGAAAGTGCCGCACGCCGCGCGCATAGGTCTCGCCGGCCACGATGGCGAAGCTCGCGGTGCCGAAGAAATCCTGGGTGACCGAGCGCCAGAGGTCCCACAGCGCCTTGACGGTGGTGTGCTTCTCACGCTCGATGAACGGCTCGGGATCGAGGCCGAGAAGCTCGCCCAGCGTGCGCAGGAATTTGGTGGTCGAATGCAGCCCGATCGGCGCCTGCAGGTACGGCCGTTCCAGGGCCTCGCACAGCATGCGGCCGAATTCGCGGTACATGCAGACATTGACGTCGGCGTCGGCCAGCCGCCCGACGTCGGCGAGATGGCTGCCGAGCGGAAACACCATGTTGACGTCGGCGCCGATGCCCTCGATCAGGCGGCGCATCTCGGCGAGATCGGACCACGTGTTGAAGGTGCCGTAGATCGGACCGATGATGTTGACGCGCGGCCTGGCGCCGGGCTGACGGGCCTTCGGTCTCGCCTTGGCGCCGCGCTTCGGTCCGAACTCGGTCCACAGCCAGTACATCGCGCGGTCGGCGCTCTGCCACTGATCCTCGTCGATGGTGCGCGGCAGGAAGCGCTGGATGCCGGTGCCCTCGGGCACCACGCCGCCGCCGATCATCTCGGCGATCGAGCCGGTGACCACCACGCTGGGCAGCGCCGGGTCCAGCGTGCGATGCGCGCGCTTCATCGCCTGCTCGGTGCCGTGCTGGCCGAGCTCGTCCTCGGACAGGCCGGTCACCACCACCGGGAGCTCGTGTGGCGGCAGCGCGTCGGTGTAGTGGAGCACGGCGGTCACCGGCAGGTTCTCGCAGCCCACCGGGCCGTCGATGATCACCTGCAGACCCTTGATCGCCGTGAAGACGTAGACCGAGCCCCAGTATCCGCCGGCACGATCGTGGTCGAGGATCAGCATCAAACGCCCTCCTCGGCCGTGCTGGTCTCGATTCTGGCCGCCTGGCGTCGCCGGTTGCGCTCGCGGAACTCCGGGCGGTCGCGGGGGACGCTCTCCCAGATGCCCGCCGCGTAGCCTTCGCCGACGCCGGCGAAGAAGGATTTCATCGCGTCGAAGCGCGCCTTGCCGGCGAGCGCCGCATTGATCACCTGGGCCAGCGAGCCGGCTCCCGCCACGCCCATCAACGGGCGCGCCGAGATGAGGTTGGTGAAGTACAGCGCCGGGATCGCCAGCTCCTTCGCCTTCTGCACCACCGGCGTGGTACCGATCGCGATGTCGGGGCGGAATTCGTGCATCGCCGCGATGTCGTGCTCGAGCGAGGCGCGATACTGAACGCGCACGCCCTTGGCCTCGAGCCAGTCGCGGTCGGCCTCGGACCAGCGGGTGCGCGGACAGGCGGTGCCGACGTAACGAAGATCGGCACCGCTCTCGACCAGAAGCCGCGCCACCAGAAGCTCGGAGCCCTCGTAGCCCGACATCGTGACGCGCCCGCTGATCGGCGTCTTCGCCAGCGCCGCCTTGATCGCCGGCAGGATGCGGCTCTTGGCGGCGTCGAGCTCGCGGCGGCCGACGCCGCAGGCGCCGGCGATCGCCTCGAGCCAGGCGGCGGTGCCGTCGTATCCGACCGGCGCCGAACCGACGATGCCGCGCCCGGCGGCGGAAAACTCGCGGAACGCCGCGGTGTAGTGCGGATGGATCGCGGCGACGGCCGCGCAGTCGAGCGCCGCATAGAGCTCGCGCCATTCCCGGGTCGGCACCACCGGCCCGGCGGCGAGCCCCAGCGGCTCGAGCATCGTGGCGATGACGACGGGGTCGGCCGGAAACATCTCGCCAACCAGCGTGACCGTCGGCCTGTCGCTGCGCCCGGCAAGCGGTGCCTGCACCGGCCCCTGCTCGGCCTCGCCGCGGGCGTACTGCAGCATCGCGCCGGCCAGCACATCCTTGGCCTCGGCGTGGGTCGGCACGCCGAAGCCCGGCACGTCGATGCCGATGATGCGGACCCCGTTGATCTCCTTGGGCAGCAGCTGGAGGGGGACGCCCGATGCGGTGGGGACGCACAGATTGGTGATCACCACGGTGTCGTAGAGCGCCGGATCGGCGAGCTTGAACACCGCCTCGCGGATGTCCTCGAACAGCTTTCCGGTGACCAGCGTCTCGGAGTTGAACGGCACGTATCCGACGGTGCGGCGCGCGCCGTAGAAATGCGACGTGAACGTCAGTCCATAGACGCAGCACGCGGAGCCGGAGAGCACCGTCGCGGTCCGCCGCATGCGCAGCCCGACGCGGAGCGATCCGAACGCCGGGCACATGCTCTGCGGCTGGTCGTGCGGGCCGGTCGGGTAGTCGGCAGCGTAGCGCGCGAGCGTCTCGCTCTTGCCGGCGGCGGCGGCGGCGCGCTGCATCTCGGACTTGCCCGCATGGCACCCGACGCCGTCGCCGTGCGCGGCGACACCAGGGCTCGGCGCGGCAGCGGCGGCCGGCGCCTGCCCGTCATTGGCCATCGGGGCCGCCGCCGCGGCGTCATAGACGACCTCGGCGGTGGCGACAGGCCGGTCGTCGGTTCCGGGCTCGAACGCACTCATGCGACCCCCGCCTGCGCCCCTGCTCACACTGCGTCGTAGATCACTTCGAGCGACGGCTTCTCGACCAGAGTGCCGCCGCACATGTCGCTGAGGCTGGCCGGCTCGAGCACCACGTTGCGGCCGACGGTCTCGCTCTTGAACAGTGCCAGCAGGCCGTCCTGGGTCAGCGGCGTGGGCCGCACCGGCGGCGCGGTGGCGACGTTGGCGGCGAGCTCCTCGAACAGCGGCGCCCACTGGGTTCCGGGCTGCCCGATGATCTGGTAGTTCGCGCTCTTGCGACGGATGTCCTCGTGCGCCGGGATGGCGGCGAGGACCGGGATTCCGGCGGCCGCCGCATAGGCCTGGGCCTCGCCGGTGCCGTCATCCTTGTTGATCAGCATGCCGGCGACGCCGACATTGCCGCCGAGCTTGCGGAAGTACTCCACCGCCGAGCAGACGTTGTTGGCGACGTACAGCGATTGCAGGTCGTTCGATCCGACCACGATGACCTTCTGGCACATGTCGCGCGCGATCGGCAGACCGAAGCCTCCGCACACCACGTCTCCGAGAAAGTCGAGCAGGACGTAGTCGAAGCCCCAGTCGTGGAAGCCGAGCTTCTCGAGCAACTCGAAGCCGTGGATGATGCCGCGCCCGCCGCATCCGCGCCCGACCTCGGGACCGCCCAGCTCCATCGCGAAGACGCCGTCGCGCTTGAAGCAGACGTCGCCGATCTTCACCTCGTCGCCAGCCGCCTTCTTGCGTGCCGAGGTCTCGATGATGGTGGGGCACGCCCGCCCGCCGAACAGCAGCGAGGTGGTGTCGCTCTTGGGATCGCAGCCGATGAGCAGCACGCGCTTGCCGAGCTGCGCCATCATGTAGGAGAGGTTCGCCAGGGTGAAGCTCTTGCCGATCCCGCCCTTGCCGTAGATCGCGATGATCTGCGTTTCCTTGGCGGGAGCAGCCGTCGGCACCGGATCCGGCTCGATCGCCGCCTCCGCGCGCAACCGCTGGGTCATGCCCGCCTGGAAAACCGTGGAGGCCGTGCCGCCGTGAGACAGACTCATGCGCAGTGTCTCCAATCCAGAATCATTTTCAGGCAGGCGGGATCGTGGAAGGCGGTCCGATAGGCTTCGGCCGCGTCCACCGCCTCGTGCCGGTGCGTGATCAGCCCGTCGAGCGGGAGCCGACCGTCGCGCACCAGCTGGTGGACCGCTGCGAGATCGTGCTCGCGCCATTCCGACGCCACACGGATGCGCGCTTCCTTCATGAATGCCGGAGGGAACGCGAACGACAGCGCCTGGTCGTAGAACCCCGCCAGCACGATCTCGCCGCCGCGCGCGAGCCGCGCGATCAGCCCGTCGAGCAGCGAGGCGTCGCCGCTGACGTCGTAGATCGCCCGGTAGTCGCGGCGCGGATCGTCGGCGGGATCGAGCACGCGGTATCCGATCGCACCGGTTGCCCGCGTCGGGTTGCGCTCCCACACCACCGGCGGATCGCCGCCGTCACGCAGCGCCAGCCTGGCGAGCAGGCGACCGAGAATTCCATGGCCGACGATGAGATCGGGCGCCGCTGCGCCGGCCGCCGAGACCGCGTGGTACGCGGTCGCCGCCAGCGCCAGCAGGGTGCCCTGCTCGCCGAGCCCCTCGTCGATGGCAACGACGCGATGCCCGGGGACGACGACTCGGGCGGCGGCGCCGCCGAACAGGCCGCGGACGTCGCCGAAGCAGCGCGCGCCCGGCACGAACACGCGGGCCCCGAGATCGACGCCCGCGCGCGATCCGACCGAGGCGACCCGACCGACCGACTCGTAGCCGGGCACCAGCGGATACCCCATCCCGGGGAAGTGCGGCATGCGGCCGGACCACAGCAGCCGCTCGGTTCCGGTGCTGATGCCGCTCCATTCGACGTCGACGACGACGTCGTCCTCGCCCGGCGACTCAAGGTCGAGGCGGCTGAGCACGAGACGCTCAGGTTCCTCAATGACCACGGCGATGGTGTTCATCCACGGACCCTTGCCGCAATTTTCAACGGGCTCAGAGTGTCAGCCTAAACTGACCATGAGACATGTCAAGTGTAATTAACACTTTTTTGGCCGAGCGGCGATCAGGCTTGTCAGGAGCGGTTGACAGGTCGGCACCTGCTGGACGCCGCCGAAGCCGGCTGCGGCGAGCAGCCTGGCGATGTCGCCGGCCGTCCGCGGCCGGCCGCGCCCCATCGCCAGGAGGTAAAGCTCGAAATATGCCTCGGCTGGCTCGGCGCCCTTGATGCCGGACATCGGCTCGGCCACCAGCACGACGCCGTCGGGCGGCAATGCGCGACGGACCGCCCGCAGGATGGCGAGCGCCGCCGCATCGTCATGGTCGTGGATCACCCGGACCAGGGTCACCAGGTCGGCTCCGTCGGGGAGCGGATCGGACAGGAAATCCCCCCCGACCGCGGCCACCCGGTCGGCCAGTCCGAGCGCTGCGAGCCGCGCGCGCGCCTGTTCGGCGACCGGCGGCAGGTCGAACAGGATCATCGGCAGGGCCGGCGCGCGGCGGGCGACCGCCGTGACGAAGGCGCCGTCACCGCCGCCGACATCGAGCAGGCGGCGGTGGTCGCCGATCGGATAGGCGTCGATCACCTCGTCGGCGATCAACGCCTGGGACGCCGACATCAGCTCCGTATAGGGCTGGACCTGATCGCGCGTCAGCTCCGCCGGCCGGGCGGCGCCCGCATACGGCCAGTAGCGGCCGAGCCTGGTGTCGGGCAGCTCCCCGCGCAGCAGCGCCACCGGGTCGGCCAGATCGGCGTAGAAGTGCGTGTGATGCTCAACCATCGCGGCAACCGCCGGATTGCCGACCATGGCGGAGCCCAGCGGGCCGAGCCCGAAACGGTCTCTCCCGCGCGCCTCGACGAGCCGGAGCGAGGCCGCGGCCGCCATGAGCCGCCGGGTGGCGTCGACCGGAAGCGCCAGCCGCTGCGCCAGCGCCGCGACGGTCAGCGGGCCCTCCGACAGGATGTCGAAGACCCGCAGCCGGATGCACGCAAGCAGGACCTGGGAATAGACGAACCCGGCGCACAGGTCGAACAGCGCGCGGGCGCGGCGGCGCGCGATCGGCCTGGTCGGTCGGAACGATGCCGCCCATCGACGGAATTTCGGGCTCGCGAGCAGGCGATCGCGCGCGGCGCGGCAACGATCGAGCCACGTCTGGTCCGGTTGCGAATGGGCCGCGTGAACGGCCACGCCGCCGCCCGGCAAGCCGGCCATCTCAGGCGGCGCGCCGCGCCAGCTTCTTGGGCAGGAGACGCCTGGCCTCCAGGCGAATGAGCGCGCGCAGCTCGGCGGCTCCGGCGCACGGCGGGATCGACGCCATCGCGTCGGCCACCAGTTGCTCGAGCCGCTGCACGGCGCCCTCGACCCCGAGCTCGATGGTGGCGCTCGGACGGCCGTGGGCGAGGTCCTGCCCGGTCGGCTTGCCGATCTCGTCGGCGTCTGCAACCGCGTCGCGGATGTCGTCCGCCACCTGATACGCCTCGCCGATCCGCTCTCCCAGCACGCGCCAGGCCTCGGGCTCGGCTCCGGCTGCCGCGGCGCCGGCGACCGTGGCGGCGGCGAACAGGGCGCCCGTCTTCTGCCGGTGGTAATGTGCCAGCTCGGCGCGGGGCTCGCATTCCCAGGCCTGGCCGGCCACGATGCCCGCTGGCACCCCGACCGACCCACTGACCGTGACCAGCAGCGCGCCGAGCCGCTGGGGGACGCGCGCGGCGAGCGCCAGCGTCTGGAACGCCAGCACGATGAGGGCGTCGCCGGAGAGCACCGCCAGGCGCTCTCCGAACAGCCGGTGCACCGACGGCTTGCCCCGCCGGGTATCGGCGTCGTCGAAGCACGGGAGGTCGTCGTGGACCAGCGAGGCGCAATGCAAGAGCTCGATCGCGGCGGCTGCCGCGTCGGTGATCACGGGGTCGTCCTCGCGACAGGCGCTGGCCACGGCGAGGCAAATCCGTGGTCGGATGCGGGCGCCGCGCGGGAAGACCGCGTGTCGCATCGCTGCGGCAAGCCCGGGAGGACAGCCGGCCGCGTCGGCATGCGACACCGCGGCGGCCAGGGCATGCTCGATTCGTGTCACGGCATCCATGGTCATTCTCCCCGCGCGTGTCCAGAGACTGTAATAGACGATTGTCATTAATGACTGTCAAGTATTATAGACACAGGGGGCCAGGTTTTGCGAAAGGCAGTCGAGATGCCCACCAGGCGCGTCACCGTCATCGGAGCCGGGATCGGCGGGCTGGTGGCCGCCATCGACCTGGCGCGCCAGGGTTTCGACGTCACGGTCGTCGAACGGGCGAGCGAGCCCGGCGGCAAGATGCGCCGGGTCGAGATCGCGGGTGCCCGGCTGGACGCTGGGCCGACCGTGTTCACCATGCGGTGGGTGTTCGACGAGATCTTTGCCGACGCCGGCTCGTCGCTCGCCGAGAACGTGGAGCTGCGTCCGGCCGGCATTCTCGCCCGTCACGCCTGGAGCGACCACGAGCGACTCGACCTCCATGCCGACATCGCGCAGTCGGCCGAAGCCATCGGCGCGCTCGCCGGACCTGCCGAGGCCCGCGCCTACCAGGCGTTCTGCGCCCGCTGCCGTCGGGTCTGGGACACCCTGGAGCAGCCATTCATCCGGTCGCCGCGGACCAATCCGATGGCGCTGGCTCGCGACGTCGGCGGCCGCGGCCTCGCCGATCTGTGGCGCGCGGCGCCGTTCGCGACGCTGTGGAGCGTGCTCGGCGAGCACTTCCGCGATCCCCGGCTGCGCCAGCTGTTCGGGCGCTATGCCACCTACTGCGGCTCCTCGCCGTTCCTGGCGCCCGCCACCTTGATGGTGATCGCCCACGTCGAACGCGACGGCGTGTGGCTGGTGGAGGGCGGCATGCACCGTATCGCCGAGGCGCTCGCACGGCTCGGCACGGCGCGCGGCGCGACCATCCGCTACGGCGAGCAGGCAGCCGAGATCCTGGTGACTGGCGGCAGCGCCATCGGCGTGAAGCTGGCGTCCGGCGAGACGCTGCGGTCGGACGCCGTGGTGGTCAACGCCGACGTCGCGGCCGTGGCCGGCGGACTGCTCGGTCGCGACGCCGTCGGCGCCGTGCCGCAGGTGTCGCGGTCGGCGCGGTCGCTGTCGGCGGTGACCTGGGCGATGGTGGCGGAGACCGACGGCTTCCCCCTGCTCCGGCACAATGTCTTCTTCTCCGGCGATTACGCCGCCGAGTTCGACGACCTGTTCAGCCGGGCGCGGCTGCCCGCGGCGCCGACGGCTTACGTCTGCGCACAGGACCGGGATGCCGGCGCGGACGCCCGGCGGAACGAGCCGGAACGCCTGCTCTGTCTGGTGAATGCGCCGGCGACGGGCGACCTCCGTGGTCTGGCGGCAAGGGAGCTCGAGCAATGCGAGGAACGGACGTTCGACCTGATGCGGCGCTGCGGCCTGCGGATCGATCGGCGGCCGGAGCGCACGGTGGTGACGACTCCGGCCGATTTCGAGCGGCTGTTTCCGGGAACCGGCGGCGCCCTCTACGGGCAGGCCTCGCACGGATGGATGGCGTCGTTCCGCCGGCCGGGGGCGAGAAGTCGCATCCCGGGGCTCTATCTGGCGGGGGGCAGCACGCATCCGGGGGCCGGCGTGCCGATGGCGGCGCTGTCGGGGCGGCTGGCGGCGGCGAGCCTCCTGGCCGACCTCGCTTCGACCAGCCGGTCCCGGCGGGCGGCTATGTCTGGTGGTACGTCGACGCGCTGAGCGACGACGGTCGCACCGGGCTCACGCTGATCGCCTTCGTCGGCAGCGTCTTTTCGCCGTACTACGCCCGGGCACGGCGGAACGGCCCGGCGGATCCGCTCGATCATTGTGCGCTGAACGTTGCGCTCTACGGCCACGGCCGCAAACGCTGGGCGATGACCGAGCGGGGCCGCGGCGCGCTTCACCGCACCACGACGTCATTGAGCGTGGGGCCGAGCTCGCTGTGCTGGGACGACGACACGCTGACGATCGACATCGACGAGGTCACGGTGCCGCTGCCGTCGCGGTTGCGCGGCCGCGTCCGCCTCTACGCCGACGCCGTCACCAACCGGAGCATCGTCCTCGATCCGTCCGGGCGTCACCGCTGGTGGCCGATCGCACCGTGCGGGCGGGTCGAGGTCGCATTCGAGAGCCCGGCCGTCCGCTGGTCCGGCGCGGCCTATTTCGATTGCAACGACGGCGACGAGCCGCTCGAGCGCGCCTTCGTCCGCTGGGACTGGTCGCGGGCCAGTCTCAAGCAGGGAACGGCGGTGCTCTACGATGTCGAACGCCGGGATGGCGGGGATCTGGCGCTCGCCATGCGCTTCGACGCCGCCGGCGCGATGCAGGATTTCGCGCCTCCGCGCCCCGCCCGCCTGCCGCGCACGGCCTGGAACATCAGTCGGGCGACGCGGGCGGACTCCGGACTCGGCGCCGTCGTCCTGCGCACCCTGGAGGACGGCCCGTTCTATGCGCGCTCGGTGCTCTCGACGCGGCTGCTCGGCGAGCCGGTCACCGCGGTCCACGAGAGCCTGTCGCTCAACCGCTTCGACGCCCGCTGGGTGCAGACACTGCTGCCGTTCCGCATGCCGCGGGCGTGGCGCTGACTACAGCGCTTCCCCGTCATAGTGAACCGCTTGTTGCGACGCCTCGACCCGGGAAGCACTGAAGATTCTCTTATTGCGCATGTCCTTGATCGGCGAACCGGGTCCACTTCGCCGGGACATGCTGTAGCCGGTCAGGCCGGCGGATCCGCCCGATCGGCGGCGCGCTTCGACTCCTCGGCCCGCCGCTTGTCGAGCCGAAGACCGACCAGCTCCAGAATGCCCCATCCGATCGCGAATGCGAGGACGACGAACATTTCGATGAAACCGAGCGGATTGAACTCCACGGGCTGCTCCCAGGAGCCTACGACCCGACGCGGCCGACCGGCTCGCGCTCGAGCCGCTCGAACAGATCGACCAGCCACATCAGGCGGCCCGCCACATCCCACCACCGCGTGACGGATCGGGCGCGCCGAATTGTCTGGGTCGGAGACGACACGGCAACCGCCTCGACCAGGAAGCGCGCCTGCTCGAGCGGCGGAGCGCCAGCGTGCGGCTCGCGCAGGCTCGGCGCGCCGAGGCTGCGCGCCAGCAACCATACCTTGCGGCCGGCCGGCACCACGGCGCGGGCCGAGACCGAGTCCAGTCCGCGCCGCTCGACCTC
>JBEKZK010000650.1:0-3642 GCA_049509935.1 Xanthobacteraceae bacterium
GGCAGAGCCCGCCAAGCTGCCGCCGCCTCCCGACGCCCCGCCGCCCGCGGCCGGGGGCATCGCGGCGCCGCGGGCGCGCGCGAACGCTGGCGCGCCGTATCTCAACGGGCTCAACCTGCAGCAGCGGCTGGCAGTGGCGACCCTGGACGCACACGCTGTCCAATGCAACGGCCATAGTCGCTATTGATCATTAGAGGGAGGTTGACTTGGCGCCGAAAAGACTCGCTGGAGAAGCCCGCAAGACCGCGCTTGGGAAGCTAAAGGGCTGGAACGAGGTTCAAGGCCGCGATGCCATCACCAAGAAGTTCACATTTCAGGATTTCAGCGAGGCGTTCGGGTTCATGGTGCGGATTGCACTCGTTGCCGAGAAGCTCGACCATCATCCCGAATGGTTCAACGTCTACAAAAACGTCGAAGTAACCCTATCAACCCACGAGGCCGGGGGCCTGACCGACCTCGACCTGAAGCTCGCCGAGGCAATGGACAACATTACGTCCTAGCCGCTCCTGGAGATACTCACCCCGCCTCACCCGGCGGCCCCTGCGAAAGACCGATATGGCCGAGCCCGCCAAGCTGCCGCCGCCCACCGACGCCCCGCCGCCCGCGGCCGGAGGCATCGCCGCCCGGGCGCGCGCGAACGCCGGCGCGCCGTACCTCAACGGGCTCAACCCGCAGCAGCGGCTGGCGGTGGAGACGCTCGACGGGCCGGTGCTGGTGCTGGCCGGGGCCGGCACCGGCAAGACCCGGGTGCTGACCACGCGGATCGCCCACATTCTCAGCCTCGGGCGGGCGCGGCCGGCGCAGATCCTCAGCGTTACCTTCACCAACAAGGCGGCGCGCGAGATGAAGGAGCGCATCGGCAGGATGGTGGGGCACGCGGTTGAGGGCATGCCGTGGCTCGGCACCTTCCACGCCATCGGGGTGAAGATCCTGCGCCGCCATGCCGAGCTGGTGGGGCTGAAGAGCGATTTCACCATCCTCGACGTCGACGACCAGATCCGGCTGATCAAGCAGGTGATCCAGGCCGACAACATCGACGAGAAGCGCTGGCCGGCACGGCACTTCGCCGCGCTGATGGACGGCTGGAAGAACCGCGGGCTGACCCCGGAAAAAGTGCCGCGGGGCGAGGGCGCGGTGTTCGGTGGCGGGCGCGGCGTGAAACTCTATGCAGAGTACCAGGATCGCCTGAAGGTGCTCAACGCCGCGGATTTCGGCGACCTGCTGCTCGAGTGCATCCGGCTGTTTCGCGAGCACCCTGACGTGCTGCGGCAGTATCACGAGCGCTTCCGCTACGTGCTGGTCGACGAGTACCAGGACACCAACGTGGCGCAGTACCTGTGGCTGCGCCTGCTCGGCCAGGGCTCCAAGAACATCTGCTGCGTCGGCGACGACGACCAGTCGATCTACGGCTGGCGCGGCGCCGAGGTCGACAACATCCTGCGCTTCGAGAAGGATTTTCCCGGCGCGAAGATCATCCGGCTGGAGCGCAACTACCGCTCGACCGGGCACATCCTGGCGACCGCCTCGCACCTCATCGCCCACAACGAGGGCCGGCTGGGCAAGACGCTGCACACCGAGGACGAGGCCGGCGAGAAGGTGACGGTTACCGGCTCCTGGGATTCGGAGGAGGAGGCGCGCTCGATCGGCGAGGAGATCGAGGCGCTGCAGCGCGGCGGCCACAAGCTCAACGAGATCGCCATCCTGGTGCGCGCCTCGTTCCAGATGCGCGAGTTCGAGGACCGTTTCGTCACCCTCGGCCTGCCCTACCGGGTGATCGGGGGCCCGCGCTTCTACGAGCGCGCCGAGATCCGCGATGCGCTCGCCTACCTGCGCTGCATCGCCTCGCCGGCCGACGACCTCGCATTCAGCCGCATCGTCAACGTGCCGCGCCGCGGGCTCGGCGACGCCACCCTGCAGGTGCTGCACGACTACGCCCGGGCCAAACGCGTCCCGCTGATCGAGGCGGCGCGCGTGCTCACCGAGACCGAGGAGATCAAGGCCAAGCCGCGCACCACGCTGCGCGATCTGATCGCGGCGTTCGACCGCTGGCGGGCGCTGCGCGACGCGCTGCCGCACGGCGAGCTCGCCAAGGTCGTGCTCGATGAGTCGGGCTATACCGAGATGTGGCAGAAGGACCGCTCGGCGGACGCGGCGGGGCGGCTGGAGAACCTGAAGGAGCTGGTCCGCTCGATGGAGGAGTTCGAGAACCTGCAGGGGTTCCTCGAGCACATCGCGCTGGTGATGGACACCGACGGCGGCGCCGGCGCCGACGCGGTCTCGATCATGACCCTGCATGCCGCCAAGGGGCTCGAGTTCGACACCGTGTTCCTGCCCGGCTGGGAGGAGGGCCTGCTTCCCCACCAGCGCTCGCTCGATGACGAGGGCCGCGCCGGGCTCGAGGAGGAGCGCCGCCTCGCCCATGTGGGCATCACCCGGGCGCGGCGGCGGGCGCGCATCTACTTCGCCACCAACCGCCGCATCCACGGCTCGTGGAGCACTACGGCGCCGTCGCGGTTTCTCGACGAGCTGCCGGAAGCTCATGTGGAGGTGACCGAATCCAAGGGCGGCTTCGGCTGGGGCGGCTCCGGCGGCTCGCGCTTCGACGAGCTGGACTCGTTCGCCTCGTCCTACGAGACGCCGGGCTGGCAGCGCGCGCAGGCCAACCGCGCCGCGGCGCACGGGGCCGAACGGGGAGCCGCCGCGCCGAAGCGCCGCGGGCCGATGCTGATCGAGGGCGAGCTGGTGGCCAAGTCGACCGGCACGGTCTCGGCCTTCGCGATCGGCGACCGCATATTCCACGTCAAGTTCGGCTACGGCGACGTGACGTCGGTCGAGGGCAACAAGCTGATCGTCGAGTTCGACAAGGCCGGCGAGAAGCACGTGGTGGACACTTTCGTGGACCGGGCGTGAGCGCACCGCCGGCCGACGGCGACGACGCCGCGAGCGTCGCGCGCCTGCCGGCCGCCGAGGAATTTTCCGCACGACAGGCCGCGGACCTGCTCTCGGAGCTGCTCGATCCCGCCGACACCACGGTTGCGGTGTTCGCGGTCGCGGGCCGCAGCTGGGTGGTGGAAATCCTGTTCCGCGCGGCTCCGGATGAGAACGCCGTGCGCAGGCTGGTGGCCGATGCGCTCGGCGCCAGGGCGGCGCACGCGCTGGCGTTCTCGCTCGTGGCCGGGCGCGACTGGGTGGCGGCGAGCATCGCCGGGCTGGCGCCGGTCGAGGCCGGACGGTTCGTCGTCCACGGCCGCCACGATCGCGCACGGGTGCGGGCCAACCGGACGGCGATCGAGATCGAAGCCGGCCTGGCGTTCGGCACCGGCCATCACGGCACCACGCGCGGCTGCCTGCTGGCGCTCGACCGCATGGTGAAATCGCGGCGGCCGTTGCGGGTCCTCGATGTCGGCTGCGGCAGCGGCGTGCTCGCCATTGCGGCGGCGCGGGCGCTGCGCATCGCGGTGGTCGCCGGCGACATCGACCGCCGCGCCGTCAGCGTGGCGCGGGAGAATGTCCGCGCGAACCATGCCGGTGGCCTGGTCGAGGTGGTGCACGCCGCCGGCGTGCGCGCGCCGCGCATCCGCCGTCGCGCGCCGTTCGACCTGGTGCTCGCCAACATCCTGCTCGGGCCGCTGACGAGGCTGG
>JBEKZK010000651.1:0-3637 GCA_049509935.1 Xanthobacteraceae bacterium
AAATGCGTCGTACGCTCCTCGAAAACGAACCAGCGCAGAACAAGGTTCTGCGCTGGGGCCGTTACGCGGTGGCCATTTGGTGGCGTTGGCAGCTCACATCCAATGGTCGTGGTGGTGGTGGTGATGGTCGTGGTGTTCCGTCCCGGAACCTTCGTTGCCTCCACCCGCGGTCGCGCCGCCACCCGACGTCGCGCCGCCACCCGCGGCCGCCCCGCCACCCGCGGACGCGCCGCCACCGGCGGCCTGGCCGCCAGCACCCGTCGTCGTGGTGCCCGTCGTGGTCGTGGCCGTAGTCGCCGTACCACCGGTACCGTTGGCGATGTTCGGAGTCGCCGTGACCGGGATGGTGCCCATCGCCAGGCCGTGGACCGAGGTTGCGGTCGCCACCGTCGTCGCGGTGCCGACATAGTTGCCGCCGCCAACCGGAATGTTGTTGCCACTGACGTCCTTGGCGTCTGCAACAAAGCCCATTCCGGCGGCTGTGATCTGCGCCTGATCGGCCGCAAGTGCCGCCCCGGTAGCGTTGTTCAGGATTCCGGTGAGACCCGCAACCGCATTGTTGCTGTCGGCGAGCAGAGTGCCGCTCAGCAGCTCGTTATCGAACCGAGCGCCGAAGATCTGACCTTGTGCAGCATCGAATGCGGCGCCGAAATGCTGGTAGTTCTGGATCTGCGTGATCAGCGCCTGGCTCGCCGCCGCCTGACCGGTTGCCACCGCAACCAACTGCGCATTAATGGTGTTCGCTTCGGATAGGAACGCCGCCCAGAAATTGGTCTGGACCTGATTGTCCTGGAACCTGGTCACGGTGTTGGTCAGACCGCCCGGCTCTTCGGCGAATCCGCCAATATGCCCCGCCATGCCGTTGCCGCCCGCCGCCATGTTCAAGGCGGTGTCGTTCTGGACGATATCGATGATGTCGAGAATATTGTCCGCCGTGCCGCGTATCCCGTGTTGCGAGCCGTTGGCTTCCAGGCCATCGTAGCTGTTGAGCTGGAGGTTGACCTGATTGAGCACCGTGTCCAGGTGGACGGTCGTCAGCGCCTTCGCAGCGGCGGTTTCGCCGCCCTCTATCTGGGCCAGCAGGGCCGTGTTGTTCAGGATGTTGGTGACACCCTGCGCAACAGCCGCGAGGTCCGTTGTGATCTCGCCGAGATTCGCCGCGCTGATGCCGCCGAGGGTGAGATCGGCGGCGGCATTGAACACCTCGCCGACCGCCTTCAGGCTCGTGCCCGCCTGGGCCGCCGCCACCGAGGCGGCGTCGTCGGCGCCCGACGGCGTGTTCTGGAACGCGACGTCGGTGGCGCCGGTCGTGGCCATGAACGTGACATTGTTGAGAGCGGCCGCGAGATGGGGATCGTTGTTGATTTCCTGGAGAATCTCGTTTTGCACGGCGTGGAGCGTCTGGTCCGCCGCTGCCACTGTCCCGGCATTGGTGGTCTGCGGCGCGGCCGTCAAAAGTGTACCCAGCTGGCCCTCTATGCTGGTCAAAACCGCAGTGTCGGTGGTCGTCAGGGTAAATGCCTGACCGCCGAGCGTCGCTGCCCCGGGATTGGCGAGTATCGCCGTGATGTCGCTCTGCACCGCATGGAGGTCGGAAATGTAGCTGCCCAGGAAGGGGTTCTGGTTGCCGCTGCCCGACAGACTGAACAGGCCAGTCGATGCGCGGATGGCATCGTTGAACACGACGCCTGCCTGGACCAGGTCCATCGATTGAGCGATCGCGTCCGTGCGCACGATCAAATTCGACGTGCCGTTCGCCAGTGCCGTCTTATTGAACAAGGTAGTCGCCATTGGATCGTCTCCCCAAAAGGTTACGGTACAAACTGCTTCCATGCCGGCGATGACGCTGCATCACCGCGCGCCCCTGCAGGCATCACCAAAAGCCTGCCAGCGCTGCGATCCGGACTGTCGTGACGGCCATGCCTCGTCTCCCTTCGCTGAGTACCCAACGGGCACGATCGCCATCGGGCTATCTGAAGCGCCCCGCACCACTGCTGTGTGGAGGGCAAACTGCGACGTTTTAGGGCCGAAGATTGATCTTATCTGGGCGATTGTATGCGCGTAATCCAGGAATGCCCGTCGGACGTGCGCACCGGCAAGTCGTCGCTGACGCGCATGGAACAGCATGAATTCGCCCGCGGGTGTCTCGGTCGAGTTGAAATTGCATTGAATTGCACCGCGCCGATCTCGACACATGATCGCCGCCGAGCGTCCATTGTTTCGCGTCGGGCTCCTCGGCGCCGAGTCCCCGGCCTTGCCGACGTCGAGGACCACGCGGTAAGCCGCGAGCGCCTCGGGCCATCTCGGCGGCCGCCGCAGGCTCGCCGCCGCGCCGAACGGCGTCGCGACATCGGCCGGTCCGGGCAACTCCGTAGCGGCGGCCAGCGCGCTCATTGCCGCATGCCCGTCGTCACGGCGCGCAATCCGGTGGCATCCTCTGTTTGAAATGATCGATCGACGCGCTGAGCTCGGCCGTATGCGCCTCGCGAAGGTCGCTGGCGTCGCAGCGGCCGACCACGACACGGCTGGTGATCATGGCCGAATAGAATCGGTGCAGTGCCCCGCACCTTGCGGCTGCCGGCCCCGCGAGCGCCTCGCGCACGCCGGCGCCGGCAATCTGCAGCAGCTGTTTGGCGGCAACGATTTCCTGCGCGCATCCGTCCGCCGCCCGCGGCGAGGGCGGGGAGCCCCGATCGGGCGGCGGTTGCGGCGACGCCGCATTGGCCACGGCCGCCTGCTTGCATTCGATCAGGAAGCTGTACTTCTGCATCTGGTCGGCGATATCGGCGGGACGCAGCTCGCCGGCCGAGACCTCCTCGGCCGTCGCCACCTTGTTGCTCTCCAGGAAGCGCTTCAAGCGATCGAGGGCGACTGCGAAGTTGACGTTCTGCGGAACTTCGCCGGTCGCCCGCAGCACCTTGATGGCGTCGAGCTGAGACGAAACAACCCCGACGATATTCCCGCTCGTGTCCACCAGCGGGCCGCCACTGTTGCCGGGCTGCACCTGCGCGGTGATCTGGATCCTCTTCTCGTCGTTGCGCACGCCGCGCAGGGCGCTGACGTAGCCGACCGTCAGGTTCCCTTCCGTCGTCAGCGCGCCGGACAACGGAAAGCCGAAGGCGACGATCTGCTCGCCGAGGCGAACGGCGGGACCGCGGCGGATCCTGGCAAACGGACGACTGCCCTGCGGCAGTCTGACGAGGGCGAGATCATCGAGGTGATCGCTGGCGACGACGGTTGCGGAGAGCTCCTGCGCGCCCTGGCGGACCTTGACGGTCGTGCATCCCGCCACGACATGCTCGTTGGTCACCAAGCTGCCGTCGCCCGACACCGCAAACGCTGTGCCGGTTGCGGTCGCAGCGGCGGCCGGCGGGACGGACATCAGAAACAAGCCGATGGCGACCAACCATGCTCGCGCCTCGTGGTTGCGCACCTGCGGCGAACGCTGCATGCTCCGGTGATCCTCCTCGCAGTAGGCGACGGTGAGAACGCGTTCCGATAGCTCGCCATCCCCGTCGTCATGGCCGGGCTTGTCCCGGCCATCCACGCCTTGCTCTGCGGCCCGAAGACGTGGATGCCCGGGACAAGCCTGGACAAGCCCGGGCATGACAGCTGAGTTTTTGGTTCACGCCTCTCG
>JBEKZK010000652.1:0-3634 GCA_049509935.1 Xanthobacteraceae bacterium
GTCGTTGCAGATGCACATGCCGAGAATGCCGCCGAGCATGCGCCACACCGGGAAGCCGAGATCGCCGGGCTCGAAATAGCGCTTCTCCAGATGCTGATGGTGCAGCCCGGGATCGTACTCGGCATGCCCCGGCAGGTGAACCTTGCGGTACCGGCCGACGATGCTGCCGGCGCGGTCGACCAGGATCGAGGTGTTGAAGTGCCGGCCGCCGGGCGTGAGCTCGGCATAGCCGAAGCTCATCGCCATGCCGCAGCTCCTGGCCTGCTCGAACAGCGCCAGCGTCGCGGCGTTCGGCATGTCCCGCTCGAACCAGGCGTCGACCTCGGCCTGGTCGGTCATGTACCAGCGCGGAAAGAACGTGGTCAGCGCCAGCTCCGGATAGACGATGAGGTCGCAGCCCTTCTGCCTGGCCTGCCGCATCAGGTCGAGCATCCGCGCCACCGCCTGCCCGCGGCCGTCGGCCTTGTGGATCGGACCGAGCTGGGCGGCTCCGACGGTGACCAGGCGCATGACCATCTCCTGTCTCGATGACTAGGGCCTGTCCTCAAATCCACCGCCCTAGCCGCCGCGCGGCGCGAGGCGACCCACCGCGGCATGACCGGCGAGCCATGATAGGTGACCGACCGTCGGGAATAAATCGGCCGGTCGGACGGTCTTGCCGACATGTCCCATCCTCTGGCATCAAGCCCGTCGACGACGCCCGATCGCCGCGTTGCGCTGGCGCCGGCATCCGATCCGGCCGGCCGGATGCCGGTACCGACCGCCGGCGGCCCGCTCGCATCGAGCCGCCCGGGTTTTGACGGAGACCGCGTGAGCGGCGACGACGACAAGGCGCGCTTTGCCAGCGTGGTGCTGCCCCACCTCGGCGACGCCTTCGCGCTGGCGCGATGGCTGACCGGCAACCGTGCCGACGCCGAGGACGTGGTGCAGGACGCCTGCCTGCGGGCGTTCCGCGGCATCGCCGGGTTTTCCGGCGGCAATGCCCGCGCCTGGGTGCTGACCATCGTGCGCCACACCGCGTTCACCTGGCTCGGCAGGAACCGGCCCGCCGCGCTGGTGGTCACCGACGACATCGAGGCGGTGGAACGTGCCCGGCGCGAGCGCGGGCCGGGCGACGAGGAGAGCGAGACGCCGGAGACGGCGCTGATCGCCAAGGCCGATACCGCCCGCCTGGAGGCCGCCGTGGCGGCGCTTCCGACGCCATTCCGCGAGACCCTGGTGTTGCGCGAGTTGCAGGGCCTGGACTACCGCGAGATCGCGGAGGTGACCGGCGTTCCGGTCGGCACCGTGATGTCGCGTCTCGCCCGGGCGCGTCGCCGCCTGGCGGATATTCTCGGAGGACCCGCATGACGACGCCGTCCGAGGAGCAGAGGCTGCAGGTCCACGCCTATGTGGACGGAGAGCTCGATTCGAGCCACGCGCTCGAGGTCGAGCGGCTCATGGCCGAGGATCCGGCGCTCGCCGCCGAGCGCGACCGCGTCCTGGCATTGCGCAGCCTGATGCGCGAGCGGCTGCCACGCGAGGCGCTGCCGCCCGGACTGCAGGCTCGGGTCGAGCGTGCGGTCGGCCTGCGCCGATCCGCCGCCCGGCCATCGTGGCAGGCGCTCGCGGCATCGATCCTCGTCACCGCGATGGTGGCGAGCGGCTCGACCTTCCTGGTCACCGAGCGACGCGACGGCGGCGACCGGCTCGCAAGCGACGTGGAATCGAGTCATCTGCGCGCCCTGATGGCGCCGCAGCCGGCCGACGTGGCGTCGTCCGACCGCCACACCGTGAAGCCCTGGTTCGCCGGCCGCATCGCGGAATCGCCGCGGGTGGTCGATCTGGCGGCGCAGGGCTTCCCGCTGGTCGGCGGGCGCATCGACGTGATCGGGCAGAAGCCGGTGCCGACCCTGGTCTATCGGCACGGCAAGCATGTGATCAGCCTGACCGCCGTGCCGGCGCCCGGACAGCCCAATTCGGCCCCGGCCCGCCGCACCATCGATGGCTACAATATGCTGCGCTGGACCGAGGACGGCGTCACCTACCTGGCAATCTCCGACATGGGTGCTGGCGAGATGGACACATTCGCGACCCTGTTCACCACCACGCCGCCCGAGCAGTGAGCGCCGACCACCGGCCATGTCTGGCACCGGCCTCGTTAAGCTTTTCTTTACCAGCCTCATTTACCGATCATTAGGAAACCCCGGCGGCCGCGCATCCGGTGCGCAAAGCTCCGCGCCGATCACGCGGTCTCCGCAGCCGGGCTCGTCGTCGAGGCTCACGCAGGTGCACCCGTCGCCAAACCTGTCGCGCATGCTCCGCCGGGCCAGGCGTGCGCACCAGGAAGGCGAGCTCGGCAAGGCGGAACGGCTCTACGCCGCCGTCCTCGAGCATGATCCCCGACAGGCCGACGCGCTGCATCTTTCCGGCATGCTCCACTATCAGCGCGGGCGCCTGGATGCCGCGGCCGCCTCGATTCGCGCGGCGCTGAATGTCGATCATTGCCGCGTCGACGCGCTCACCGATCTCGGTCTCGTTCACTATGCGGCCGGCCGAATGGCCGAGGCGCTATCGAGCTACGACGCCGCCCTCGGACTGCGGCCCGACGATCCGGCGGCGCACAACGGGCGCGGTGTCGCGCTGCTCGAGCTCGGCCGCTGCGCCGAGGCGCTGATGAGCTTCGAGCGCGCGCTGGCGCTGGACCCCGCAAACCTGGATGCGCTCGGGAACCGCGGCAACGCGCTCCTCAAGCTCAATCGCCCGGACGAGGCGATCGCGAGCTACGATGCCGGCTTGACGATGGCACCCGGACACGCGCGGCTCCTCACCAACCGGGCGGTCGCGCTGCGCCGGCTCGACCGTCCGCACGAAGCGTTGCTGGGCCTGAGCCGCGCCCTGGTGAGCGCTCCGCATTTTGCCGAAGCGCGGTTCGTCGAGAGTTTGATCAAGCTCACCCTGGGCGACTTCCGTGGCGGTTGGCGTGGCTACGAGGCGCGCTGGGGGACCGGCGCCTTCGCGCCGCACCGCCGGACCTTCACGGCGCCGCTGTGGCTCGGCGACCGGCCGCTCGCCGGCAAGACCATCCTGCTGCACGCCGAGCAGGGCTACGGCGACGCCATCCAGTTCGCCCGCTATGTACCGCTGGTCGCCGACCTCGGCGCCAGAGTCGTTCTCGAAGCGCGGCCCGAGCTGGCGCGGCTGCTGGCGCCGATGCGCGGCGTCGATCGCTTTGTGGCGCATGGGCAATCCCTGCCGGCTTTCGACCTGCACTGTCCGCTGATGAGCCTGCCTTTGGCGATGGGAACGGAGCTGGCCGCCGTTCCGGCGGGCGTTCCTTATCTGTCGGCGCCGCCCGAGGACGTCGCGGTCTGGGCCGAGCGCCTGCCCGCGGGGCGTCCACGGATCGGCCTGGTCTGGGCCGGCGACCGATCGCACCTGAACGATCTCAACCGTTCGATTGATCTCGACCTGCTGCGGCCACTGCTCGATCTCACCCAATTCCAGCTCGTCAGCCTGCAACATGAGACGAGCGCGGAGGACGCCCGATGGCTTCGCCATTGTCCGCGCCTGTTCCAGGCGGGACCGTTCCGGGATTTTGCCGAAACCGCGGCGGTGATCGCGCAGCTCGACGCGGTGATCGCGGTGGACACCG
>JBEKZK010000653.1:0-3630 GCA_049509935.1 Xanthobacteraceae bacterium
TGAGCACGGCCTTTCCACGCGCTCGGCCGGACTCCCTCTCCCCATCCCAACCCAGGTGTTCCCGGGTTGGGGCAGTCAAAGACCGCGCAAAGTCGGAAACATCCGACTTTGCGTGGGGAGAGATGCTATGGGGCAGGCGACGAGGGTGTGGCACCATCGTTGCTGCGAAGACAACCGATGGAGCCCCCCATGCATCGCAACGATTTGAGCAGGTCCCTCGTCGCCTTTGATCAGAATAGCACGCTGGTAGCGGTGGTCGAAATGAGTCTCAAGACCTGGCTGGTCGGTGGCGTTGTTCCCGGCCTGGAACGGCAGCCGTTGAAGAAGCAGGGTGCCGACGCGGAAGCATTGTTGAAACTGCTTCACCGATGGCGGGACGAGGCGGTCAAGGCGGGCCGCAAGATCACCCGGATCGTTGTGGGCTATGAGGCCGGCCGCGACGGCTTCTGGCTTGCGCGCTGGCTGCGGGCTCGTGGGATCGAAGCCTACGTGATCCACCCGAACAGCATTCCGGTGTCGCGCGAGCATCGGCGAGCGAAGACGGATCGGCTGGATGTCGGATTGCTCCTGCGTGCGCTGCTGGGCTGGCTGCGCGGCGAGGAAAAGCACTGCAGCATGGTTCCGATCCCGACCGTGGCCGAGGAGGACGCGCGCCGGCCGAATCGCCAGCGTGAGGTGCTGGTTGCCGAGTGCACCAGCATTGTAAACCGGATGAAGGCGATCTTGATCCGGTTTGGCATTCGCAACTTCAACGTCAAGCTGCGCTCGGCGCCGCAGCGGCTCGAGGCAGTGCGGGGCCCGGAAGGCGAGCTGCCGCCGAACACGCGGGCCGAGCTGCGCCGTGAGTTCGCGCGGCTGGGCGTCCTCAAGGAGCAGATCAAGGAGATCGAGAAGGCGCGGAATGCGCGGCTGAGGCAGGCGCCGCAGGAAGGCGCGCATCCCATGGTGCTGATGCTGGCGAGGGTCAAAAGCATCGGAATCGAGACGGCCGACATGCTGGTCCATGAAGCGCTCTCACGCAGCTTTCGGGATCAACGGGCGGTGGCGCGCTACGGCGGCATGACGGGCGCGCCGGACGAAAGTGGGAGCAAGCGGCGGGAAAAGGGGCTCGCCCGGGCGGGCAATGCGCGGGTCCGCCGCGGCATGATCCAACTGGCATGGCGCTGGCTCATGTATCAGAAGGACAGCGCCTTGACGCAGTGGTTCCACGCGCGGACGCAAGACGCCAAGTCGGGGGTGCGCAAAACCATGATCGTCGCCTTGGCGCGCAAGCTGCTGGTCGCCCTGTGGCGCTATGTGACCACTGGCGAGGTGCCCGCCGGCGCGGTGTTGAGCCCGGCGACATGAGCGAACTGTCGAGACAAGTCTAAGGAGCAACCAGACACACACCAGACACCGATCCGGCATTGGATCCGCCCTCGGCGTGATGCCAGTGCCAAGTCGATCCGAGGTGGCGGTGACCCGCACCCAACCCTGGCCACGATGCCTTGGGAGAGAATGGGCCCGCCTCCGAGGAGCCTCGCCGCCGATGCGCATGATTGCATCATGGTTCGGATCCCCAAGGGTCCACCGAATACAAGGTTGTGGTGCGATGAGCGCCACCACAGGCAGGCTCCCCCTCGTTCGTCTTGGCTCCGAGCAGCGCTCTGGCGACCCAGAGGCCCAACGGTCGTCTGACCTATGATGTCGATCGGGCCCCACGCCGGGGGGGATAATCCCCTGTGGAGTGGGCCAGCGAAGAAAGGAAGGCGATCCCGATGCACACCGAGCCTGCCGCCGTGCTCGCGGCCGTCAAGGACAAGCCCAAGCGGGCGGGCCCCAAGAGGGGCCGTCCTTGACCGCCGCTGCGCGCGGCGGCCCACAGTCGTGCAGGGCCGGGACGGAAGAATGGGCTGCCAAGCCGAACAAAAGAATGGGAAACGGAAAAGTGAAAAAGCACCGCTGTTGAAAATATGTGCTTGACAACCAAAGCCCCATACAAGGGTTGGGGTGAGGGGGCTACGGCGCTGCCGATAGGGCGCGAACCCCCTCACCCCCGCCCTCTCCCCGCTGGGGAGAGGGAGTCCGGCCGAGGACGCCGCAAGGTGGTGCATTCAAACCGAACGTTTGCAACGACGATCTCACAAACAGATAGAACAGCTGCATAGGAGGCACCATGTACCCGCAGGTATCGCTTTACATCGACGGCGGCTGGAGCAAGGGCTCCGGTGGCCGCACCATCCCGGTGCTCAACCCGGCGACCGCGGAGGAAATCGGCACCGTCGCCCATGCGGAGACCTCCGATCTCGAGCGCGCCGTGCAGGCCGCCGACAAGGCGTTCAAGACCTGGCGCAAGGTGTCGGCGTTCGACCGCTACAAGATCATGCGCAAGGCGGCCGAACTGCTGCGCAGCCGCGCCGACGCGATCGCCAGCATCATGACCGCCGAGCAGGGCAAGCCGCTCGTCGAAGCCAAGATGGAGACGCTGGCCGGCGCCGACGTCATCGACTGGTTCGCCGAGGAGGGCCGCCGCGCCTACGGCCGGGTGATCCCGGCGCGGGCCGACGGCGTCTATCAGCTGGTCGTCAAGGAGCCGGTCGGCCCGGTCGCCGCCTTCACGCCGTGGAATTTTCCGATCAACCAGGCGGTGCGAAAGATTTCCGCCGCGCTGGCGACCGGCTGCACCATCGTCATCAAGGGCCCGGAGGATACGCCGGGCGCGGTGGCCGAGCTGGTGCGCGCGTTCGCCGACGCCGGGGTGCCGCCCGGCGCCGTCAATCTCGTCTACGGCGTGCCGTCCGAGGTTTCCGAATATCTGGTCCCGCATCCGCTGATCAGGAAGATCTCGTTCACCGGGTCGACGGCGGTCGGCAAGCATCTGGCCGAGCTCGCCGGCCGCCACATGAAGCGCGCCACCATGGAGCTCGGCGGCCACGCGCCCGGCATCGTGTTCGAGGACGCCGACGTCGACCAGGCCGTGAAAGTTCTGGCGGGGGGAAAATTCCGCAACGCCGGGCAGGTCTGCATCGCGCCGACCCGGCTGCTGGTGCAGGAGAAGGTGTACCAGAGCTTCGTCGACAAGTTCACCGCCGCCGCCAAGGCGATCAAGGTCGGCGACGGGCTCGACGAGAAGACCCGGATGGGACCGCTCGCCCACAGCCGCCGCATCGACGCCATGGAGGCGTTCGTGACCGACGCCAAGCACAAGGGCGCAACCACCAGGACGGGCGGCAACCGCATCGGCAACAAGGGCTATTTCTTCGAGCCGACGGTGATGACCGACGTGCCGGGCGACGCCCGCATCATGAACGAGGAGCCGTTCGGCCCGCTCGCCATGATCGCGCCGTTCGCCGACATGGACGGCGTGGTGGCGGAGGCCAACCGCCTGCCCTACGGGCTCGCGGCCTACGCCTTCACCCGCTCGGCCAAGACCGCAGCCGCCATCGGCTCGGCGATCGAGAGCGGCATGGTGGCGATCAACCATGCGGGCCTCGCGCTGCCCGAGGTGCCGTTCGGCGGGGTCAAGGATTCGGGCTACGGCTCCGAGGGCGGCTCGGAGGCGATCGAGGGCTACCTGGTGACCAAGTTCATCACCCAGGTCGGCGTTTGATGGACCTGATCGGGAGCGCGCGAGCGTTCGTGTGGCTCACG
>JBEKZK010000654.1:0-3629 GCA_049509935.1 Xanthobacteraceae bacterium
TGGGCGACCGTCACCCGTCACCTATGCGCGCGTTCTCAGCAAGCTCGTCACCGGTCGCTATCCGGACCTGGGGGCACGGCATCGCAGGTGATGATGCTCTCCAGCAACTCTCGGGGGCTGAATTGATCAGTGTGATCATCCCGACATTCAATCGCATCGGCCAGACCCGTCGTGCACTGGCGTCAGTGACGGCGCAAACCGGAATCGATCCCGATGACCTCGAGATCTTGGTTGTCGACGACGCCTCGACTCCGCCGTTGGCGTTGGACGCCGCAGGCTCCAATGTCCGCATCCTCCGACTCGCAAGGAATGCCGGCCCGGCCGGTGCCCGCAACGCAGGTATTGCCGCAAGTCGAGGAGAGTATCTGGCGTTCCTGGACTCCGACGATTCGTGGCTCGCCGGGAAGCTCGGGCGACAGGCAGCCGCGTTCAAGGCGCTCGAACGAACGCAAGATCGCTCTCTCATGGCGCTAACATGCGGGTTCTACTATCCGCGACGAATGAGCGGCCGGATAGAGGCCCGCTTGCCCCACGGCGCCCGGCAACGCGGCGAGTTCGTGCTCGGGTGCTGGTTCTGTCCGGGATCGACACTGTTTGTCCACCGGGCCGCATTGGAGCGCGTCGGGCCGTTCGACGAAAAATTGAAGCGACTGGAAGACTTCGAATGGTTCATCCGGTTTGGGGTGCTGGGTGGCCGGCTTCACGTTTGTCCACACATGGGCGTCATCGTTCGACCGTCCTATTCGGTCAGCTACGACGAAGTTCTCGAATCAAGTCGATTGATATGGGCCGAACTGTCGGCGGCGGGGCCATTCGTGCTCGCTCCGGAGGAGAGACGCAGACTGCTCGCGTATCTCGAGCTCGAGCGCGGCGCAGCTGCACTGATCGAGCGGCGCAATCTGCTTGCCTGTTTCCATCTCGCCAAGTCGTTCCTCCTCATCCCGAGGTTTAGACCCGCGGTGGGGCGCTTTTGGGAGCGCGGCGGTGAGAGTCCCGGCGACACGGACGAGATCTGCCTTGGGCGCGGGCGACCGCCTATGGACATTCTGAAAAAGTGCAACGCAGAGAATCCCGACTGATTGCGAACGGGTTGAAGGTCATGATCATACCAGGTGCATGCGCCGGTCACGACGAGGTGCGCTGGAACTCGTCGCTGTTCGAATCCGGCGGCGGCGGGGCGCTGCCTGCAATCGTTGCGGCCGACCATTGGCAACTCTGCAATGATGCTGCGGCACTTTCGACGTCGCCCTTGACCATCAGGATGCCGCGACAGCAATGGTGCTATGGACTACTGCTGCCGCTCGACAAGGAGGCAGTGCCGGAACAGGTGCACAGTATAGTAGTCCACCTGAGGCTCGCGGTGCGCAATGGCTCGGTCGGGGTTGCCGGCGTGGAGGCCGGGTTGGCCACACTGACGACACAGGAGCATCTTGTCGGCGACAGCGAAACCACGATCAGATTGAGGATCGATGATCCATGGAAGACCGCCGCGATCTTCCTGCGGACGGCATCCGCCGACGGGCGACAGCCGGATCTGACCCTGCTCGATGTGGCCGCCGAGGGCGTTGCAGGAATGCGGCTGGCGCCGCGCCGACATGACCTCGGGCATGATCTGTTTGTCATACTCTCGATGCCGAAGACCGCAACACAGACGGTCGAACGAACGTTGCTGGAACTCGCCCCGTCGGTCCCGGTCCGGAGACTCCATATCATCTCTTCGCGGAGCATCGGATACGTGCGCACCGAGATGCAATCGCCGCCACTGCCGGATACGGTGATGATATCGACCCTGCGGCAGGCCGCCTATGGCGAGAAAACCCGATCCGAGATCGATCTGGTTCGACATCTTGGTGGACGGGTGGCGATCATATCGGCCATACGGGAGCCGATCGATCAAATCATCGCAAGCATCTTTCACTCGATTCCCGAGATGATGCCCGCCTTCGCCGCATTCCGAGAGTCCGGTTCCAGACTGCTCGATCTGCTGCGTGAATTCACAATTCATGAAATGCGGCGCGCCGCCGCCGGCACTCCACCCTGGCGCTCGCCCCGCGTATTCTTTCGCGACGAGCTCTCACCTGTTTCGGGCGTCGACGTTCTGCGCCACCCCATCGATCGCCCAAGCGGCCGTGTACTGATCGCCAATGAAGGCGTCACCACGCTGATCTATCGTTTCGAAGATGTCGGATCCGGTCTCGCTTCGGCCTTGTCCGCGGTGACTGGGCGGTCCACCATCGACATCGTCAGCGCCAATCGTTCGGACGACAAGGCCTACGCGGCTCTCTATCGGGAGTTTCGAGCAGGCTTCAGGGCCCCACACGATCTCTGTTCAGCGCTTTACGACCAGGACCCTTATGTTCGTCATTTCTATTGCGATGCTGAGATCTCGGCATTCAAGGCCAAATGGTCGGAATCACGCGAGGGGCGTCCGCGTCCACCTACCAGCGCAGGCAGCCTGCAGCTCGCCGTTCGCAAAGTCGTTCTCGAAGGGCCCGGAATCATTACAGAAATGGATCGCTTCCATGCGACCGGGCGCATCGAGTTCGATCCCGCGGCAAGCGTGCTCGTCGTCATGGATCCGTGGTCGAATCATCCGGTGCCCGGCCATCTTGAACGCATCAGGACCAACATGCGGACGAGCCTGGTCCCGCTCCTCGACCTCGCTCGTGCCACCGGAATGCAGATCAGCTATCATCCTACCACAGGCGACATCGACCCGCTGGTTTCTCCACGACCTTGCGACTGGGTGATCGACTGGCAGCACCACGCCCAATCCGATGGCGACGAGCTCGCGCGCCGCTGTGCTGCTTCGGGAATGACGCAACTGCTCTATGCCGGATACGCCGCCAACATGTGCATCTTCAACAAGCCCGCGGGCGTGCTCGAAATGAGCCGCAAAGGTTTCCGTAATATCATTGTGGTGCGCGATGCGACCATTGGCAGCGAGATGCCGGATACCCTCGTCAACGAATATTTCAAGCAATGGGCATTGTTCGAGGTCGAACGCAAGTACGGTGGCACGACGACCATCTCCGATCTGAGAGCCTGCCTGGCCAATTCTCCGCGGCGAGGGCCTGACGGCGAATTGCCGCGCGAGGGGATATGATGGAGATCGGCGTGATGGCCCACACTCGAAGGCATCGTGCTTCGCTCCATCCGGGGTACGCGGCTTCAGAACAGCTGCATCGGCGTGGCGCCGTCGATTATGGCGGCTTCGTCGAGCTCGTAGGGCAGTTTGGTCGGCCGCATCTGCGGCGCATCGTCATCGCTATTCACCGGGACGGCGGCGTGTTCCCATGCGGCGGGTTCGTCCTGCGGGTTATGCAGTGCCGCTATGGCTGCTATGATGCGGGGGAAGGGGAAGGAACGCAACCGGGAGCGCCTGTGGGGCTCCGTCTGGACCTGGGTAGCCACATGGGAACATCGGTTGCGGCGGCATCGGCGTATGCCGCCCGACGATCACAGGAGGCATTGGACATTGTGCGAGCTGGTGGGTTGACGGTGGACTTTTCCAAGGAGACGACGCAACGCGATGTCGTGACCGTGGTGGCGACCCAGGCGCTCACCCGCGACGAGGAATGGACGCCGGTGCCGCGGCGGACCCTGCTGGTGTTTCAGGACGGCGAGCA
>JBEKZK010000655.1:0-3628 GCA_049509935.1 Xanthobacteraceae bacterium
CCACGATGGCGTCGTCGACCAGGATGCCGATCGCCAGCACCATCGCCAGCATCGAGATGGTGTTGGCCGTGTACCCCAGCGGCAGCAGCACCGCGAAGGTGCCGATCACGCTGACCGGCACCGCGATCGCCGGAATGAGGGTCGCGCGGAGGCTGCCGAGAAAGACGAAGACCACGATCACGACCAGCACGAAGGCGATCAGCAGCGTGATCGCCAGGTCGTGAATGGTGTCGTTCACGAATATCGTGGTGTCGTAGTTGACGAAGTATTTGAGACCGGGGGGAAAACGCTGGCTCAGCCGGTTCATCTCGGCATTGACCAGCGCCGCCGTCGCCACCGCGTTGGCGCCCGGGGACAGCGCGACGCGGATCGCGACCGCCGGCTTGCCGTTGAAGTGGGATTCGACGTCCTCGTTGCGGCCGCCGAGCTCGACCCTTGCGACGTCGCGCACCCGCAGCAGCGACCCGTCGGGATTGGCGCGCAGGACGATTTCGCCGAACTGCTCCGGCGTCGTCAGCCGGCCCTGCGTCTGCAGGTTGATCTGGAATTGCTGGTCGTTGGCGACCGGCCGGGCGCCGATCCGGCCGATCGGCGCCACCTGGTTCTGCGCCTGGATCGCCGAGACGATGTCGGCCGGTGTCAGTTGCAGATTGTCGAGGCGCTGGGTATCGAACCAGATGCGCATCGAGTAGTTGAGCGTGCCGATCAGCGACGCCTGGCCGATGCCGGGAATGCGCGACAGGACGTCGAGAATGTTGATGATCGCGTAGTTGGCGATGTACAGCGGGTCCTGCTGTCCGCTGTCGCTGTAGAGGCAGATGAATTGCAGGATCGCCGCCGACTTCTTCTGCACCGTCAACCCCTGCAGCTGGACTTCCTGGGGCAGCTGGGCGAGCGCGGTCTGCACCCTGTTGTTGACGTTGACGGTATCGATGTCGGGGTCGCTGCCGAGCAGAAAGCTGACGGTGAGGTTGTAGCTGCCGTCGTCGGCGCTCGTCGACTTCATGTAGATCATCTTGTCGACGCCGATCACCTGCGACTCGATCGGCTGGCCGACGCTCGCTTCGACGACGGCGGCGGAGGCGCCGGGAAAGTTGGCCGTCACCTGCACCTGCGGCGGCACGATCTCGGGAAACTGCGCGAACGGGATGCGGGTCAGCGCCAGCAGGCCGGCGATCGTGATGACGAGCGCGATGACCATCGCCAGCCGCGGTCGATCGACGAAGATTGCCGAGAGCATCGGCTCACTTCCCGCTCGGGGCGGGCTGGCCGGCCGGCGGGCTTCCGCCGCCTGGCGAGCCGCCGGGCTTGGCGCCATTCGCCGGCTCGCCGGCCCCGGCGCCGTTCGCCCCCTGAGGCGCGACCGTCGGCGGCGGGCTCGCCGGGCCGGGCGACACCGCAGCGCCTGGGCGGACCCGCTGCAGCCCTTCGCTGATGACCAGCTCTCCCTCCTTCAATCCATTGGTGATCACCGCCGTGGACGGGGTCGACTGGCCGAGGTGGATGCGCCGGATTTCCGCCTTGTTCTGCCCGTCGACGACGTACACGTAGTCGCCCTGCTGATCGGACAGCACCGCTGCGCGCGGCACGCCGAGCACGGAGATCGGTTCGACCCCTTCGAGCTGCACGGTCACGAACTCCCCGTCGATCAACTGCCGCGCTCCGGGCGTGGCGGCGTCCATGCCGCTGAACACCACGTTGGGGATGGTCGCCCGCAAGGTGATCGTGTCGGTGTTCTCGCCGATCGTCGGGGAGGCATAGTCGAGCTTGCCCTGCTCTGTGTAAATCCGGCCGTCGGGCAGGCGCACCTTGATGACGACGGCGCCGAACCCGCCTTTCTGGGCGTAGCGGTTGCGCAACTCGGCCCCGGTCCGCACCGCGATCGAAAAGACCACGTACATCGGGTCCTGGCTGACCAGCGTCGCCAGGGTGCCGCTGGTCGGCGAGACGACGTTGCCTTCGGTGACCGCGGTGCTGCTGATCCGGCCGTCGATCGGCGCGCGGATTTCGGTGTAGGCGAGATTGATCTCGGCCAGGCGCTGCTGGGCCTGGGCGCCGGCGATCTGCGCCGCCAGCGCGCGCTCGGAGGCGAGCGCGCTGTCGACGTTCGATTGCTGGCCGGCCGGCGTCTTCAGCAGGTACTGCTGACGCTGCAGCGTCAGCTCGGCGAGGCGGTGCTGCGCCTCCAGCTGCTCCACCGTCGCCTTGTTGGCGTCGACCTGCGCCTGAAACGGGCCCTGCTCCAGGCGGTAGAGGAGATCGCCCTTCTTGACCTCGGCGCCCTCGACGAACATTCGGTTTTCCAGGAATGCGGTGACCCTTGCGACGAGCGCTACCCGTCCCACCGCCTGGATGCGGCCGATGAACTCGTCGGACTGCGTGATCTGCTGGCGCTCGGCGCGCACCACCCCCACCGCCGGCGGCGCGCCGGGCGCCGGCTGCGCTGCCGAAACGGCAGGCACCAGGACCAAAAAAGCTGCAAGAAACGCTGACCGCCACGTCATCGGATCAAGAGTAATCGCGCGCGGCCATTCGGTCAAATACCCAAGCGGCGCGGATCCACTATTGCGGAAACGAGACGACGAGAATTCAGCTCCGCCAGCTCACCCCGTGGCGCCCCAGCACGTCGCGCACCGCCTCGACGAGCTTGTCCTCGGCGACCGAGAATTGCGCCGGACGGGTGGCGCGCCATTCCTTGTTCGAGGCGATCGCGGCCGACGCCTTGGCGCCCTCGATCAGGTCCTTGATCTGCACCTCGCCCCTGGCCTTCTCGTCGCCGCCCTGGATCACCACGCAGGGTGCGCGGCGCTTGTCGGCGTACTTGAGCTGCGGGCCCATGCGGCCGCTGCCGAGGTAGAGCTCGGCGCGAATGCCGGCGTCGCGCAGGACGGTCGCCATGCACTGATAGTCGGCGATGCGGTCGCGGTCGAACACCGTGACCACCACCGGGCCGGGCTCCGCCGCGGCGTCGATCTTGCCGAGGTGGATCAACGCCGCCATCAGCCGCGACACCCCGATCGAGAACCCGGTCGCCGGCACCGCCTCGCCGCGGAAGCGGGCCACCAGCCCGTCATAGCGTCCGCCGCCGCCGACCGAGCCGAAGCGCACCGGACGGCCGCCCTCGTCCGTGGTCGCGAATGTCAGCTCCACCTCGTAGACCGGGCCGGTGTAGTATTCGAGGCCGCGCACGACGGAGGGGTCGACGAGAATTCGTTCGGTTTGGTAACCCCCATCCAGCGCCATTCTTGCGATTTCCGCCAATTCATCGATCCCAGATTGATACAATCTGTTGCTTGGAAATAGTCGCTTTAGCGCTTCAATGGTCGCGAAGTTATCGATCGGACCGGCCTGCAAATTCCCACCTGCTTCTATCTCTTGAATGAGACCTTCCTCGCGGCGGCGGGGGTCACCTTCTCGATAAAATCTCGGCTTGGCCGTAATAAAACTCATCAATCTGGATATCTGTTGGGGGTCTAGGTTGGCACCCTTCGTGAAGTCCCCACTCTCGTCTTTACGCCCCTGACCGAGCAAAGCGATTACGCCTTCGACGCCTAGGCGGTCGAGCTTATCAATTGCGCGTAGTACGGTGAGACGCTTCTCGTTGTTCTCCTCGCCGCCCGGTTCGATG
>JBEKZK010000656.1:0-3610 GCA_049509935.1 Xanthobacteraceae bacterium
CGGAACTCCGCGATGGCGGCCGCTTCAGCGGCCCGAGCAGGCTGCCGATCCCCTCGACGAGCGAATTGATGGTGTCGTCGCCCTGCGCGCCGGGCTGCCCGTTGGGCTGGCCGGGCTTGGTCGAGGTGAACCGGTTGAAGATGTTCTTCAGTCCCGCGTAGGCGGCGTCCGGATTGTCGAGGATTCCCGCGAGCTCCGGATAGATCTGCGGAGCCGACCACGGCCCGCGGATCACGACGGGAACGCCAATGCCCACGGGATCGCGGCTCTGACCCGGGGAATCGAGCACGATCTTGGGGTCGACGCGGAAATCGAGCGTCAGCGTGTTGAGGTCGACGGTGCCCTTTCCGGGCGAGCGAAGAAGCGGTCCGACGATCAGCATGTTGTCGGTCGCGGCCCGGCCACGGTCGAGCCTGAAGGCGGCACCGAAAGTGACGAAATCGGTCTTGCCCGTCTGCGCGCCTTGCCACCCGCTGAGAACATGGGTTGCGACGGACTGCACCATCTGCGGAATGCTCACCCCTTTGATCTCGCCGTTCTCGAAGGTGATATCCGCCGTCCCGCCGAGCGAGGCGACGATCGCCCGTGGGCTGGTGCCGCCGGCCTTGAGGTCCGCCTTCATCCGGCCGCGACCGTCGAGATTGCGGAAATCGAACGCATCGTCGAGAAACGACAGCGCCGCGATGTTCGTCACATCGATCTGCGCGGCGTAGGCCGCGCTCTGGCCCGATGCGTCGATGACGAGCTTGCCCTTGGCGGCGCCTCCGTAGAGCTCCAGCCTGGTCGGAACGACGGTGAGCACACCGGACTCGACCGTGAAGGTGACACGCGCCGGCTCGATATGGACCTTGCTCAGCAGCACCTCGCGCGCCGACACCTTGATGCTGGCATTGAAGAAATTGAGTGCCGTCAGATCGATCGGTCGATCGCTCCAGGCTGCATCGCCGGGCCGCACCCGTCCACCTCCCTGATCGACGACGCCCGTCAGGTCGAGCCGCTCGAGCTCGACGTCGGCGCTCACGGCCGGGGTGCCGGACGCCAAATCCGCGGACACCGAGCCGAACACCCGGCTTCCTCCGGCGGTGCCGGTGATCTCGTCGATCGCCACCGCGTCGTCGAACAGCTTCAGGCTCGCCGTCACCGCTGCGGGACGCTGCAGCAAACCCGGGACGTCCACCGTGGCGTCGAATGGGATGGCCTTTCCGCTGGCGAATTGGGCCGACGCATCGGTTTTCGCGGCAAGACGCACCTGCTGCTCCCCGATCCGTCCTTCGGCCTTGACGTCGAGGCCGGCCGGAGTGTCGCGCTTGGCGACGACCTGCACGCCGCCGACCTTCAACTCGGTCGACCTTCGCGCATCATGGACGACAATGGTGCCGTCCTCGACGGTCACCAGATCGACAGGGATGCCGCGAGACGACTTCTCGGCCGATGCCGGGCTGCTCGGCGGCCGCCGGTCGCGGGCCTCGCCGGCCTCGATCCGCACCACGGGCCGCACCACCGCGATGCTGGTGATGTGAACCTTGCCGCTCAACAGCTCCTTGATCGGAACGCCGATGCGCACGCTCTCGGCGGTCATCAGATCCCTGGCGTCCGGGCCCCTGGAATCGGTGACGACGACCTCATGGGCGACGAAGTCGATCGATGGCCACAATGAAATCTTCGCCGCGCCATCGATCCGCAGGCGATAGCCGCTCGGCTCCAACTGTCGATTGGCGGCGGCGACCAGAGGCTGCGTCGGAATGCCGGCCACCGCTATGACCAGGACGATGACGGCGACGACCGCCAGGATGACTGCGATGACCCGTTTCACGGCTCAACCCCTCCGCAAGGTGAGATTTATATTCGCTCCGAGACACCACCGGGAAGCGTCTGTCCGATCGATGGCTTTACGCCACCCCGCCTGCTCCGCGCGATCCTGTACCGGGCGAGCGTGGTCCCGCAAGTCCGGGCGGATCCGCGCCACTCGGCGGCACCTTTCGACCGATCATCGTCGCATCGCCTTCGCCGCTCGCGCGTCGACACATAACCCCAAGCTCGGCGAATTTTGGGCGCAGACGCCCCCGGGGGCAACCACAGGGCACAAGGCCGTATTGGCGCGGGCATCGAGATGGGCCATCATCTGTCGCGATACTAGTGCACCGATTCCGAAGTTCGCATCACTTGGCGACATCCTCTGGTGCGAACTTCGGAATCCAAAGGTGCACTAGCAAGCCTATGATTCTAGTGCGGCTTTTAGGATTTGAAGTTCCTATGACGAGCGTGCCGCACATCTGATAGGAACTTCAAATCCGCCGCACTAGATGAGCGCGGGCTCTGGCGCCGGGTACGGCGTCCAGTGCACCGTCGCTCGGCCGCGGCCCGCACGCCGCTGTTCGCCTCGTCCGGCGATCCGATCGCCGACCGACGCTACGACCGGGCGCGCGAGCATCAGGAGGCGGGCGAGCTGCCGGCGGCGGCCGAGCTTCTCGTCCAGGCACTGGGGATCGCGCCAGACTTTGCGTCCGCCTGGTTCGCGCTCGGTGACATACGCGAACGACTTCAGGATCGGCCCGGCGCACCATGCGCCGCGCTTCGAGGCCGAGCTGCTCGGCGGCCACGGCTGTCGATCGCGGTCCCGGGCTGATCGTCGTCGCATCTGCGGCGCGGCCGCCGCATAGCCGGCCGCCGTGTCTCGAGGAGGCGCGAGTGAGTATGTTTGATCAGAACGTGGCGTACATGCGGCCGTGCCGCTCTGCTTCACCTTTCCCCGCTTGCGGCCGCTTGCTGGGAGAGGGAGAAGAAGAAGCGGGCGACCTTCACCTCTCCCCGCCTGCGGGGAGAGAGCCTGCCCCCCGACTTGATCGGGGGGTCGACCGCGTCTTCGCGGTCGGGTGAGGGGGCGGTTCAACACGCCGAGATCGTTGAAAGAGCCCCTTGCCCCGACCCTAACCCCGACCCTCTCCCCGCAAGCGGGGAGAGGGAGAAGATCGGCCGAGTTTCCGGCGCGATCGGTGGCGAAGGTCGCTCAGCGGATTGTACCGGCACGTTCGATAACCCACCCCCTGACAACCCCGCCGACACCACCCTCCCGCTCCTCGCCCTTGCGGTCGGGCGCAGCGGCGACAAGGGCAACTCCGCCAACATCGGCATCATCGCCCGGCGGCCGGAATTCCTCCCCTGGCTGCGCGCCGCGCTGACGTCGCAGGCGGTCAAGAACTTCTTCGCCCACACCGGCGTCGCCGCGGTCGAGCGGTTCGAGGTTCCCGGCATCCACGCGCTGAACTTCGTGCTGCACGATGCGCTCGGCGGCGGCGGCGTCGCCTCGCTGCGCATCGATCCGCAGGGCAAGGCGTTCGCCCAGATGCTGATGGATCTTCCGGTGCCGGTTCCGCGGGCGATCGCCGAGGCCGCCGGGCATGCGGTGACCCGATGATCGAGATCGACGACCAGACGACGATCGACCAGGCGTTCTTTGCTGCCGCAAAAGCCTTCGGCGATCGGCCGTTCCTGTGCGCGCCGGTCAACCCGCAGCGCTCCTGGCATCCGGCAGGCTACGAGATCGACTACAAGGTCGCCGCCGCCGAGGTCCGCCGCCTGATGTCCATCTACGGCGCGGCCGGCCTCGGCC
>JBEKZK010000657.1:0-3604 GCA_049509935.1 Xanthobacteraceae bacterium
ACGGCCTGATTGATAGCGCCGGAGCCCCCTCACCCCGACCCTTACCCCGCCGGGGAGAGGGAGGACGCCGAGTTCGTCGCGCGGCTGTCGGCCAAATAGATCCGCCGTGACGCGGTTGACCCCGCGCTACTGCTTGACCGTATGGCTCGCCTGCCACTGCAGGAACTCACGAAACATCGTGTCCCGGTCTTCCGGGTTGCTGACCGCCGGCCCGCCCGCGATTGAGCGCTTGTCGAGGAACTGGCGGAAGCGCTCCTCTGTCGCCGCCCTGCTCGCATCGTCGACGGCGGCGGTCGGGGCGACCGAGAGATGGGCGGAGGAGAGGTGGGCGGCAGGGACGTCGTTCTGATCGAGCCACTCCTGCGCCGGCCGCACCCGGGTCCAGCCCGCCACCGTCGCCCGCAGCGCCAGCTCGCGCCACTTGGGATGATACGGCGGCTGCTGCAGCTGCGCCACGTGGGAGAAGAACGTCTCGACCAGACGCGACAGCCGCCGATAGCGGTCGGTTGCCACGGGTTGCCAGTTGTACGACGCCAGGATCGCCTCGGCCGCGATGATGTCGACCCGCTCGCCCGGGGCGATCAGATTGGGATAGTCCTCGGACGTCAGCTGCGCCGGCAGATAGTCGTCGCGCAACGGCTTGGCGAAGTCGATGGGAACGAGGTGCAGGTTGGCATCGGTCAGCTGGGAGAGCCATTGCAGCGGCTTGCCCTCGACCGTGATGATCGCGTCGATCTCGCCCTTGCGCAGCATCTCTAGGGCGATCCGCGGCTCGACATAGATGAGATGCGGTTTGATCCCCAGCCGCTCGAACACGTTGATCGAGGTGACGAAGGTGCCGCCGTCGGGCAGGTCCACGGCCACCGACCTGCCGTCGAGATCCTGCATGGTGCGGACCGACTTCGGCGCCAGCACGTGCATTTCCTCGTTGTAGAGCTTGGTCACATAGGCGAGCTGTTTGCGGATGTTGTTGGCGTAGCCCTTGCGCTCCAGGTAGGCGAGCGTGTCCTTGCGCACGATGCCGACGTCGACGCCCTTGAGGAACAGGATGTCGGCCACCGCCTGCACCGAGCCGCGCCCGACGATGGGCAGCAGGCGGAAATTCCCACCGTCGTCCAGCACCGAGGCGAGGTCGGCGCCCATCTGCACGTAGGTGCCGCCGAAGGCGCCGGTCATCATGGTGACCGTGTTGGCGTTCTGCTGGCCGGCGGTCTGCCGCGCCGCGCTGCCGTAGCTGAAGATCGCCATCAGCCCGCCGCTGACCGCGCCGGGATCGATCCCGCTGCGCACCGGCCCGAGTTGCTCCCATCGGCCTCCGGAAAACTGCATCATCCGCATCTGCTCGATCGGCGCATGATCGGTGGCGCTGGTATTGGCCACGACGCCGGGAATCAGCATGGGAAGCCGCAGGCCCTTGAGGGCGGTCGCCTGTCGCATCACGTTGTCGCGGGACAGATCGTCGCCGCATCGCTTGAGCACCTCGACCATGATCTCGGCGATGGCGTAGCCGTAGACCGCCAGGCTCTGGGTCTTGTCGACACCCGGAAGATAGCGGTCCATGAAGGCGAGCCAGTCGCGGTAGGCAGGGTCGGCGGGCGCGGCCGGATCGTTCGGCTGCCACATGAAATTCCCGGTCAGCAGCCCTTCGGCATTCTCCAAGCCAGCCGGCTGCAGCACGCCGCCGATCGATTCGGCCACCGTCGAGATGAAGTGCTGCGGTCTCCACCCGAGCTCTGCGATGCCGCGGATCGCCTGCACGGCGAATCGCGGCGTCGTGATGTCGAAGAAGATGTCGGCGCCCGAGGCCTTGAGCTTGGCGAGCTGGGGACCGATGGTCGCGTCGGTGACCTTGTAGGCGGCCTCGGCCACGATCGGGATCTTGCCGGCGATCCCCTCCTTCACGCCCTTGACGAAGTCCTTCCCGAACTCGTCGTCCTGATAGAGGATGGCGATCTTGCCCTGCGGGTGGTTCTCCAGGAGATACTGCGCATAGACGTGGGCTTCGGTCTGATAGCTCGGCTGGAAGCCCATGGTCCACGGGTACTCGTGCGGCTGGTCCCACATCGACGCGCCGGAGGCGACGAACAGCTGCGGGACCTTGTGGGCGTTCAAATAAGGCCGCACCGCCGCGCTCGTCGCCGTGCCGAGGCCGGCGAACGTCAGCAGGACCTGATCCTCCTCGACGAGCTTGCGGGTCAGCGCGACGGTCTTCGCCGGATTGTAGGAATCATCGTAGGAAATGAAGGTGATCTTGCGGCCGTTGACGCCGCCCTCGGCGTTGATCTTGTTGAAGTAGGCCGCGATGGTCTTGCCGATGAGGCCGTAGGCGGAGGCCGGCCCGCTGTACGCCATGGTGTTGCCGATCCGGATCTCCATGTCGCCGCGGCTGGCCGCCGTCTGCGCCGCGGCGGTGCTCGTGATCGAGCCTGCCGCCACGAGCGTCAGCACGCCCGCCAGAACGGCGCCTTGCCTCGCGGCCGCCCGACCGAAGGGGGCACACGGCGGCGTTCGAAAAAAGTCCGCCCACGGCCTCGCCTGGTTGCGATGAACACTGTCGAGAAGCATTGTCGCCTCCTTCCTGTCGCGCGCCACAATTGGTCCACACAGCACGGCGATCGCGTCGGCATCACGCTCTCGCGGCCGTCGCGCCGGATTGTTGACATCAACAACGCCATTGCAGCGCTATCGCGGCGCTTCCCGCCGACATTGTGAGCGTTGTCGGTCCATATTGTGGCCGCCGCGAATTTGCTGACGTGATGCGATCTGCGATGCACCAGATGTCGACGAAGGCCAGCAGTCTCCTGCTCGCCGGCGCGTCACGAACCTCGGAGCCAAGGTATCTGGGCGCTGTCAGGACGGCATTGACCAAACCTGGAGTCGAGGCTGCACCTCGGCTAGCGCAAGTTTGTTCAAGCTTTCCACCCCTGGAGGATTTGAATGTAGTTTGCGCGCTCGAATGCCGCCGGGTCGCCGATCCGACGGCGGCTCATGGTGCCGCGGATGTGGTCGACCGAGGCGACCTCGCGGGCGTCGAGCCACTGCGCGAGACCATCAATCAGCGTCCTGATGTGGCCAACGCCGTGGCGCAGCAGCGCCGACGTCGTCATCACGGCATCGGCCCCGACCAGGAGATACTTGATCACCTGCTCGGCGGTCTCGACTCCCGATGTCGCGGCGAGCGAGCCGCGCACCTGGCCGGCGAGCACGCCGATCCACAGGAGCGGCAGGCGGATTTCCATCGGCGTGCTCAGCTCCAGGTCGCGCCGGAGGCGGAGCGCGACGAGATCGATGTCGGGCTGGTAGAAACGGTTGAACAGAGCAAATCCGTCGGCTCCCGCCCGGTCGAGATCGCGCACGACATGGCCGATCGCGCTGAAGTAGGGGCTGAGCTTCACCGACACCGGAATGTCGACGGCCTGCTTCACCGCCTGCAGGACGTCGATGTGGCGCTGCTCGACCGCGCGCCCGTCGAGCGCCGGGTCGGCCGGGATGAAGAAGATGTTGAGCTCGATGGCGCTGGCGCCGGCCTGCTCGACGAGCCCGGCGTATTCGATCCAGCCGCCGTCGCTGATGCCGTTCAGGCTGGCGATCACCGGGATATCCA
>JBEKZK010000658.1:0-3599 GCA_049509935.1 Xanthobacteraceae bacterium
ATCGTCATCGCCAACGAGCTCCTCGACGCGCTTCCCGTCGATCAGCTGGTCCGCGCCGTCGATGGCTGGCACGCCCGCATGGTCGGGCTCGGCGCCGATGGCCGGCTGGCGCTCGCGGTTCACCCCGACGCGATCCCGCGCGCCGATGCGATCGTGCCGCCGCAGCTGCGCGATGCACCGCTCGGCGCGGTCTACGAATGGCGGTCGGATCGCCTGGTCGCCGGGATTGCCGAACGCGTCGCTCGCGACGGCGGGGCCGCGCTGGTGATCGACTATGGCCATCTGGAGTCTGCGGTCGGCGAGACGCTCCAGGCGGTCCGCGGCCACCGGCCTGTCGGCGTGCTGGACGATCCCGGCGAGGCCGATCTCACGGCGCACGTCGATTTTGCCGCCGTGGCGCGATCGGCCGAACGGGCCGGCGCGCGGGTGGACGGTCCGATCAGGCAGGGTGATCTGCTGCAGCGGCTCGGCATCGGCGCCAGGGCCGCGCGTCTGAAGGCCGCGGCCACGTCCGATCAAGCGGTCGCCATCGACGCCGCGCTCGCGCGACTGGCCGGAGCGGGGCCGGCCGACATGGGCCACCTGTTCAAGGCGATCGCATTCGCGTCTCCGCGGCTCGGGCCATTGCCGGGGTTTGACAGCTGATCCGCAACGACCAAGCATGACGCCGTGACCGCCCCGATGATCCAGGCCTCCTCGCTCGCCGCGCTGCCGGGCATCCGCCACGCCTTCTTCACCCGCGACGGCGGGGTGTCCGACGGCATCTATCGCAGCCTCAACGGCGGCCTCGGCTCGCGCGACGCGCCGGCGCGGGTCGGCGAGAACCGCGCCCGCATGGCGGCAGCGCTCGGCGTTCGCCCCGAGGCCCTGGTCACCGCCTATCAGGTCCATTCGCCCGACGTGGTGGTCGCCCAACGGCCGTGGTCCCGCGAAAATGCGCCGCGCGCCGACGCCGTCGTGACCCGGGTCCCGGAGCTCGCGATCGGCGTCACCACGGCGGATTGCGGGCCGGTGCTGTTCGCCGATCCGCATGCCCGCGTCGTCGGTGCCGCGCACGCCGGCTGGAAGGGCGCGCTGACCGGCGTGCTGGAGGCGACGATCGCCGCGATGGAGCAGCTGGGCGCGTCACCTGCCCGCATGGTGGCGGTGATCGGGCCGCTGATCCGCCGCGCGAGCTATGAGGTCGGAGCGGAATTCGTCGCCCGGTTCACCGCGGCGGATCCGGATCATCTCCGGTTCTTCACGCCCGCCGTTCGCGACGGTCACGCCATGTTCGATCTCGGCGGGTACATTGCGCTGCGCCTGCATGGCGCCGGCCTGCGCCAGATCGACAATCTGGCCCTTTGCACCTATTCGGATCCCGAACGTTTCTTCAGCTACCGCCGCTCCACCCATCGGGGCGAGCCCGACTACGGTCGCCACCTCAACGCCATCGTGCTGACCGGATAGCGCCCCGCTCGCACTGTAGCTGGACCGCGGAGCCGAATAGGGTTACCCAATCCTGAAGGATCGCAAAGCCGGTCCGATGAGACGATGCCGCGTTTCGCAGCGATGCGGAACAGCGGCACGGGGGTGTCGATGGTGAGCAGGACGGTCCGGTGCGCCGCGGGCGCACGCGGACGAAGCATGGGTGTGGGGCTGGGCGTCGGGGTTGCGCTCGCGCTCGGCCTTGCCCTGGCGGCCTGCACGACCGACGGTGGCGCCCCCGGCATGGCCACGGTGAGCGCGTCGGGGCGTGGCCCGACGGTGGCGTTCGAATCGATCGACGGTCCGCCGGTCGGCGTCTTCCAGAAGCTGGTGGTCGACCTGAGCGAGGAGGCGCAGGCGCGCCAGATCCAGGTCGTTTCGCGCGAGGCCCAGGCGTCCTACCGGGTTCGCGGCTTTCTTGCGGTGAATATCGTCAGCGGGCGGCCGCACGTCGCCTGGGTGTGGGATGTCTACGACGCCGACAAACGGCGTGCTCTCAGGATATCGGGAGAGGAGCCGGGCTCGCACAAGGCCTCCGACGCATGGGGCGCGGCAGACGACCCGATGTTGCGGCGGATCGCGCGCACCAGCATCGAACGCATCGTCGCCTTCCTGGCCGCACCCGCGCCGGCGCCGGGGAGCCAGCCGACCGGGCCGGAGCCGGCACGCCCGGCCGTCGCCGCGGCCGAGGACCAGGCGCTGCCCACCTCGATGGCGCTCGCCGCGACCCGGCCGTAGGACTTCGGCCAAAGCGCAGCGAAACTCCCGGGACAACTGCCGGCCGCGATATTGCCGCGTCCGGGCGGGCTTGTTATCACCACGCCGCGCGAGCGAGGATCGGAGACGGCGATGGCGGCGAACAACGGAGCGATCAAGCTCGTCGCCGGCAACTCCAACCGGGCCCTGTCGGAAGCGATCGGCGCCTATCTGGCGACCCCGCTCACCAAGGCGGTGGTGCGGCGCTTCGCCGACATGGAAATCTTCGTCGAGATCCAGGAGAACGTGCGCGGCGCCGACGTCTTCGTGCTGCAGTCGACGTCGTTCCCCGCCAACGACCACCTGATGGAGCTGCTGATCATCATCGATGCGCTGCGGCGGGCGTCGGCCCGGCGCATCACGGCGGTGATCCCCTACTTCGGCTATGCCCGCCAGGATCGCAAGACGGCGTCGCGCACGCCGATCTCCGCCAAGCTGGTCGCCAACATGATCACCCATGCGGGCACCGACCGGGTGATGACGGTCGACCTGCACGCCGGACAGATCCAGGGCTTTTTCGACATTCCGACCGACAATCTCTATGCCTCGCCGGTGATGCTGCGCGACATCCGCGCGCGCTTCGATCTCGGCCGGGTGATGGTGGTATCGCCCGACGTCGGCGGCGTGGTGCGGGCCCGCGGCCTCGCCAAGCGCATCGGCGCCCCGCTCGCCATCATCGACAAGCGGCGGGAGCGGGCGGGCGAATCCGAGGTCATGCACGTGATCGGCGATGTCGCCGGGTACACCTGCATCCTGGTCGACGACATCATCGATTCCGGCGGCACGCTGGTGAATGCCGCCGATGCGCTGATCGAGGACGGTGCCGTCGAGGTCTACGGCTACATCAGCCACGGCGTGCTGTCGGGCGGCGCCGTCGCCCGGATCACCGCCTCGCGGCTCAAGGAGCTGGTGATCACCGACTCGATCCAGTCGACCGAGGCGGTGCGGGTCGCCCGCAACATCCGGGTGCTGTCGATCGCCACCCTGATCGGCGAAGCGATCGGCCGCAGCGCCGCCGAAGAGTCGGTCTCCAGCCTGTTCGAGTAGCTGCCACACAGCGCTTCCCGGTCATAGTGAACCACTTGTTGCCGTGCCTCGACCCGGGAAGCGCTGTAGATTCCCCCTGTTGCGCATGTCCTAAATCGGCGAACCGGGTCCACTTCGCCGGGACATGCTGCAGCCCCCGAGTCGATCTGTCGCGGAGGCCGCTGTGGATGCGAGCGCCGCTGCGATTGCGCCGGCTGCGCGAATCCTCGATGACCCATGACGCCACCCTATACAACCGGGTGACTCGACGAGATATAGTCGGTTGCCTAAGTGATTCGCCTAAATTTAGTGCTCGTCGTGGTGCGACCGCGGCTTCGCGTCCTGGCGTG
>JBEKZK010000659.1:0-3595 GCA_049509935.1 Xanthobacteraceae bacterium
CGACCCGTACCGGATCGCCGAAGCGCGTCACCACGACGGCCTGTCCGGCTTCCACCATCACCAGGCAGGCGGCGGCGATCGCCGCGCCGAGAACGAGCGCGGCGATCAGCAGGCGCTGCGCGCTCCCGGATGCGGTCCGGCCGGTCGAGGGCGGCTCATGAGCAGGGTCGTGCGCGTGATCATGACCGTGATGGTGATCGTGATGATGTGCATGCAAGAACGTCATCTGTGCCTGTCCTGGTCGTGTCGCCGTGCCGCCGCTACTGGCGTGGCTTGCCGGTCGGAGGCGTGAAGCTCCGCAGATCGATGGTCGGCGCGTCGGAGCCTGTGAGCCGATGGTCGAGGAGCACGATCTGCGCCCGGCTCAGGCCGTGGCTCAGGCGGTCGAGCCAGCGTTCGAACCGGAATACGCGCCCGGATGTCTGCTCGGCGAGATCATCCGCCCGAAAGAGCTCGGCATCGCTCCTGGCGGCCCCGATCGCTTCGGCCGCGGCGGTCTGCGCCCGGTTGCCCGCACTGAAGGCTTCCTGGCTGGCGACCTTGGCGGCCCTGATGGCGTCGCCCCGCTCCCGCGCGATCGCGGTCCTGGCATTGATCTCGGCGGCTTGAACGAAGTGATAGGCGGATGCGGCGCCCTGCGGCGGATGGATCGCCTCGATGACGACCTGCAACACATCGATCCCGCTCGAGAGCTCGTCGAGCCGCCGCTGCAGCGCCGATTGAAGCTCGCCGGCGATCGTCTCGCGCCTTTCCCGCAGCACTCCGGAGAGCGTGTGGCCGGCGAAATACCGCGCCAGCAGCTGGCTGGCGGCGGCACGCACCAGGGCCTCGGGTGCATCGACCCGATAGGCCGCCATCAACGCGGCGGCGTCGGTCAGGCCGATCCGGTAGATCAGCCGGACGTCGATATTGACCACCTGGAAGCTCTGCTTGCCGTTCTCCGCGCTGGCAATCAGGTAGGTCACCTCGGAAGGGTGGGGCATGTCCCACAGCCGATCCGCGCCCGGTGGCGCGGCGCTTTCCGCCGCGGCCGGCGGTGCGGCCTCGTCGTCACCCTCGGACGCCGCAACCGCCTGCTGGATCGGGATGACGGGCGCCTCGTGGATGACGCCGTATTCGACACGGCGCACGTTTCCGAACGGCCACGGCAGGCGGACGTGGAGGCCCGGCGGCAGCACCTCGACGGGTGCGCCCATGCGCTCGTAGACGCCGCGCTCGTCGAGTGCCAGCGTCGCCACGCCGGTCAGGCACCAGCCGAGCAGCACGAGGCCGGCGGCGACCGGCAGCGCGGCCTTGCGCACGAACAGCAGCGCCCAGCTGCGCGAGAGGTCGATGCCGAGCCGGCTTTGCGCCGCCTCACCGATGCGGCGAATGCTCGGAAGCTCGAACCGGATCAAGGCGGCGGCGGAGCTGTCGGCGATCGACTGCGCCGCAGCGGCCTCCGGCGCGGGAAGGAACAACGCCACGACGGCGCGGCCGAGCAACTCGGCGGTAACGATCAAGGTCACGGCGCCGATCGCCCACTCGAGCCACAGCGACTCGCGGAAACCGGCCGCCGCGACCGCGATCGAGACCCCGCCGCCGACCAGCGCCAGCAGCGGCACGCGCAACAGACGTGCCAGCCGCGCGGCCTCCGGCAAGTCGGCGGACGACGTGTTGGCGTAGACCCGTTCGAGGACGAGGACGGGAAACGCTCCGGCGAAGGCGACGACGCTGCAGAGCAGCAGCGTTTCGGTATCGCCCTGAAGCGCCTGCCGCGGCCACGCCAGGACCACGATGGCGCCCGCCAGCAGCGCCAGGGATCCCGCCAGCAGCGCCTGCGGCCACCCGGCTATCGCTGCCAGTTGCTCCGCACGGCGCGCGAGCGCCAGCAGGGATCTGGTGTCAGGGCGGGACGGTGGATCTGGGCGCACCGGCTGCGGCTGCGGGGTGCCGAGCAGTTGCTCCCGGATCGTCGGCCGTCGCTCGACCGCAGCGGCCTGTGTCGACGGCTGCGGCGCGTCGGCGGCCTCCTGCTCCAGCACGACCTGGTTGCGGCGATCGCTGATCAGAGCCGTCGTCAGAAATCCAGCCGCGTCGATCAGCAGGGACGCGCCGATGATTCCGAGAAGTCCGAGATCGGGCTTGGTTGCAGCGGCGAGCAGCAGACCGCCGCTTTTGGCCGCGACGGCCAACGCCAAGCCGATCATCGCCATGCCCAGGCCGGCCGCCGACAGGGTCGGGGTGAAACGATGCGCGCTGCTGAAATGCGCCGGTTGCGCGGTGCTCACGGGTGCGTCTCGACACTGCTTGAAATGGAACGGCTATGCGACCCCCGTGGAAGCGGCCTGACGACGACCAACATCGCAGATCGGATCAACCTCGGGCGTCGACCATGACATCGACATCCGTGCGCAATTCGCAGGCGCCGGATGCGGTCGGGGCGCTCACACCGGCGGGCCGCGGGCCTGGAATTGCGGGCGTCGGCTGCTCGGCGTGGCGATCGTCGCGCGATCCTGCAACCACGCGGCAACCTGCACAGGGGAATGAACGACCGCAGGCGGGACCGGGAGGGCCAGAGCAGCCGCCATGGCGATGATGGCGCAGATCGAGCACCCGTCAGGATCGGACGGCAGCACCGGCGTGTTCGGCGCCTGCGGGTCTGCGCCCGTGAGACGCGAAGCCGAAGCATTCCCATGACCGCCGGGAAGCAGACCGCGTTCGTGAATGTGGCCGAACGATACGCCGAGCTGAATGGCCAGCGCCAACAGCGCCAGCGACCTGCCAATCCACCGTTTCGATCGGAACCAATGCATCCCGGATGCTTTTCCGATGCTTTCGCGCATCTGACCTTCGCAGAAGCCGCGTGCAGCCCCTGCTCGCTGTGCGAAAGGCTATGCGGGTCGCCGGACGTTGGCAATAGGACCCGGAATATCAAAGGAATTTCAGAACGATAGTTGTCGACTTGAATGTCTGGCGCTGATCGCTTGACGCGGCACGGCAATGTAATAATGTTACATTTGGGCTCGCGGTCCGGCAGCTCCGGGAAGGTGTGATGCGGTGGTTCCGAGCGAACAGACGCTGTGGTGGGTGGCTCGCTCTGTTTGCGCTGGCCATCCAGATCGGCCTGTCGTTTGGGCACGTCCATGCAGATGACGACGCCCATCGAGCAGTCGTTCCGTTCGTGGTTGCCCTGTTCGGCGGCAACGGCCCGACGGATGCTGGCCCCGTTCCGACGCCCGCCGACCACGAGCCCCACGGACTCGTAGGCGACGCCTGCGCCATCTGCGCCGTCATCGCTCTGGCCGGCTCGCTGCTCCTTCCCGAACCGCCCGCCCTCGCCCTCCCGGTCGGGGCGATCGATGCCCCGCTCCTTGGTCGCACCGCGGGGCTCGTTCCCGGCGATCACCCCTTCGAGCCCCGCGCCCGCTCTCCTCCCGCCTGATCCCACCGAAGCGACGTCCTGGACTGCCGACCGATCACGGCGAATGCCTGATCGACCGGCAGCGGATCCGCGTGCCGGCGCGGACGCTACGGCGTCCCACCATGCTCCTGTGCATGTCGTTCATATGGGGCACCCTGATGGGTGCCGGGGGGATTGAAAATGCGTCGTCAC
>JBEKZK010000066.1:0-11533 GCA_049509935.1 Xanthobacteraceae bacterium
CCCGATCCCGACCCACGAGGCGCTGCAGGTAGGATCGGGACGGCATCGTCACGCGCTCCCGGACTGTCGGGCCAACTCGGCATAGCTCGCCCGACGCGCACTCGGCAGCGCCAGAATCTCGCGCTCCGACCAATGATAGCGCTGCGCCAGCACATCGACGTCGTCGTAGACAAACCGGGCGCGTTCGAGCAACTCGCGCAGACAGAAGTGTCGCGGATCGAAATTCACCTGCACGCCGGCGCCGCATTCCGGGCAGCTGCCAGCGAGATCATTGGACAGGATCGGGGCCAGCTTCGCCATCGTGGCCTCGACCGCCCGACGCCATGCCCGCGGCACATCGGCGGGCCGCAGGCAGCGCAACGCGAGCGCCTCGGCCGGATCGGCCACGCCTTCCACGGCGATCTGATCGACGGCGCTGGGCAGCCGGAACGACACGGCGACCGAGCCAATCGTGCCATCATCGGCACCCAGCGCAAGGCCGTACCAGCCGGGCGCGTCGTCGATCTCGGTCACCGACCAGTTGCGCAGTCGCGGCGGCTTCCTCGACGGGCGATACCGGGCCAGATATTGGCTGATGGCGAACGAGAGGTCGATCCGGTGGCCGCAACCGTCGGCTCGGCACACGATCTCCGCGACAATACGGTCGCCGATCAGGGCTCGCCGCAGACCCAGCACGAACGCGTCGAGATCGGTGACCGACAACGTTTCCCAGTCCAGCGGCGCGCCATCCACCGCACACGCCAGCCGCTCGGCAAGACGGAGAGCCAGCGCCGTGTCGCTCTGCCCGCTCTCCACCAGCAGGATATCCTCCATCCCGGTCGGCTGCCGGACCATGATGGCGCGGCCGCTGACAGGGAGCGAGAAACGGGTGACCTCCGCAGCACGCATGTCCTACCGGCTCAGGTTTCCGCCACCTCGGTGACCGACGGATCGACCTCCCAACCCTCGTTCTCCAGCTTGATGTGCTCGAGCGCCACAGCCGAGGCCCCGGCGTCGAGATCCGGCAAGGCCTGGAATTCCGAGACCCAGCAGCGGTGAACGATATAGCCGTGCACCGCCTGGCCTTCCTCGTTGAGCAGCTGAATGCGGATTTCCCGGCGCAGGTTCTTGAGCGAGGTCGAGGGTTGCCCATTATCGAGCTTCTGGGTCGTATCCGCCCAGGTGATGAAATCGAGATCCTGGGTGACCCCGCGCTCCAGCGTGATCGGCTCGTACTTGGTGCGGCCCAGTCCCTTGAGGATGATGGCGTTGCCGCCTTCCTTGTACTCGATCACGTCCGCCGATCGCTTGAGCGCGCTGATCTTGCTCACGGCCGCGACCGGCGACGTGCTCTGCCCGAAATAGACCAGGAAGCGATACGACTTGTAGGGGTCGAACCGGCTGGTGTTGACGGCAAAGATCGCCATGACCACTCCTTTCGGCACCTGTTACGAGGTCTGTGTCTGCCCGGCCATCTGCGTCAGGGTGATGATGACGAATTCCGCCGGCTTCAGCGGTGCGAAGGCGACGACGATGTTGACGACGCCGTTGTCGATGTCGGTCTGTGTCGTGGTCTGGCTGTTGCACAGCACGTTGAACGCCTGGCTCGGAGTGTCGCCCTGGAACGCCCCCTGACGGAACAGCCCGAGCATGAACGAGTTGATTGTCATCGTGATCGCCGACCACAGCGGCGAGGAATTGGGCTCGAATACCACCCATCCCAGATTGGCATAGAAGGTCTGCTCCAGGAATAGCGCCATGCGGCGGACCGAGACATACCGCCATTGCTGCTGCGCCTGGGTCACCGTGGTCCGCGCGCCGAACACTGCGGTGCCGATATTGGGGAAGTCGCGCAGGCAATTGATCCCCAGCGGATTGAGCACGCCCTGACGCTGGTCCGACATGCGACCGCGCGCAACCACGCCGGTGGTGTTGTTGGTGGTGGCCTGGAAGCCGGCCGGCGCCTTCCAAACGCCGCGGCTCAAATCGGTGCTGGCGAAGATGCCGGCGACGGTCGCGGCCGGCGGAACCTCGTAGGCGTTGCCGGTCAGCGGATCGGTCGACAGCCCTGTCAACGGGTTCGGCGATTGCAGGGAGGGAAAATAGAGCGCGGCGTTCGCACTGGTCGGCAGGGTCTGCGCGGCGACCTGGATCGTCGTCGGGAAACCGGGTGTCGTGCCGTCGGCGGAGGCGTTGAGCGGCGGGTCCATGATGAAGAACGCGCGCTTCCGCTCGCAGAACGCCAGCGCGGTCGACAACACGAAAGTATTGGTGACGCCGGGTATCACCATCAGGTTGAAAACCGGGACTTTGTCCAGGCTCTTGTCCTGCTGCATCTGGTTGGTGAAGTCGTCGGGAGCAGCGATCGACGTCCACTCGCTTGCCGGGAGCCAGGCCGGCAGCAGCAACGGCGAATTGCTGCCGGTGAAGCTGGACGACGGCGAGCCCGGCGCCGCCGTGACCCAGACGAGTGCCGAATTCTGGTTGATCCGCGTGGTGATGAAGTTGGGATCACCGTGGAGGAGGTTGACCTGGCGGTAGGTCTCGATCACCGTTCCGGCGACCGGGCCCGACGTGTTCTGCGGTGCGACCGGACCATAGGTGATGATCACGTCCGCCGTGGCCGGAGCCGGCAGGGAGCTCGGTGGCGGATTGGACGGATTCACCTGCACTGTCATCTGATAGGTCGCGTCGGTGATCTCGCGCGCCCAGAACGTCAGCGGGCCGATCGCCAATTTCGCCCCGGCGACCGAGCCCGTTGGAATGGTCGGGTCGGGTGGCGGTTGACTGGCGATGCTGCCGAGGAATTGCGATTGCAGCGCCACCACATAGGCTTGTGTCCCGCCGTTGACGAAGAACTGGTTGATCGCCTGCGCCATGTCGCCGAACGAGTTCGCCGGGGTCGCGATCGGCACATTCGCGGCGTTCGGGAACGGGCTGACGGCGCTTGCGAAAGCCGCGCTCTGCAGAAACCCACCGAATTGCCGCTGATAGTCCTGAAAGCCGAAAATGAGAAAGGCGTTGCCGAAATTCGCCGGATTGGTCTTCAGCGGATGGGTGTATCCGAGAAACACCGCAATGTTGGTCGGCGCCGCCGTGATGGTGTGCGTCGAGCTCGCCAGTTCCTGGATGTAGATGCCGGGATAGGTCGGGTTGACGGGCACGATACCCCCCTCGGGTATTGGAGCCGATTTCCGCAGCGCACCGATCAGCACAATCGTTAACAGAAACCGTAGAGGCGCACAAGTCCGCCCGCCGAGAAATAATACTGCTCGCGTGCAGGCCGGGACGCTGGGGTCGGACGTGGAGTTTCGGGGACCTTCCCAAAGGCCTTGTGTCAGAATGTTTTCAACAACTCTGTTGAGCCATTGATTTAGTGTCGTCCGCATGCGCAGATGAATGGTCGATTCATTGCGGAACGAGCTTGATGCCCGACGCGATCGGGCTCATCGTCGGGCTTCGGTCGCCGTCCTCGCTTCACTGCATTGATCAGAGGATGCAGCCATGTTTGCTCCGCCGCTCGCAAAGTCACGGACAAAGGCGACCGCAGGCGCGATCGGCAGACGGGCACCGCGGCGCCCCTCCCTGGAAGCTCCGCGGTTCGGCGGCACCGACGAGCAGGCGCAGATGCTCAAGGGGAGCATCTGCAGCCACGCGCCACGGCCGTCCGTGGTGCAACGTCGTTTGGACCTGTCCCGGAGCGCGTCCATCGGCGCCGGGCTCGCGTGGGATTTCGCCAGGATTGCGACGTTTCCGCCCGGCCGGGCAAGCCAAGGTCGGGGCATGTCCAACTCCGACGCCGATCCCGGGGCGGCCGACGTTGGCGACACCCAGCAGGATCCGACGCCTGACACGAAGCCCGAGGCGGATCTGGTAGGCCCCGCGGGACCCGTCTGCGCGCATCCCGGCAAAAAGCGCGAAATGTTCCTGCAGCCGGTCTTTCTTCGAACCAGTGCTGCGGATCCCGCTCCTACCGGCACGAGTTGGATGGCGCGCTACGCCGTGGCGGCGGCCGTTTGGTCAAAGCTCGGGGTATCGGTCGGCGCGCGCGACGCGATGACGTTGGATACTCCCCTGAAGACGGCCGGTGCCGACAACCACGAAGCCAATCAGGTGGCGGCGCTCCACTCTGCAACCGATGTCGATGTCCTCATGGTCGACAACGACATGTCCTGGACCGGCGGCGCAACGACATTTCCCGTGGGCGGAGGCGCCGGTTCGCAAACGGTCATGTCCGATCGCGGGACGAGCCAGACGCTGCTCGCCCACGAGGTGGGGCACGCGTTCGGATTGGGCCACCCCCCGGCAGGTGCGGATGCCAACACCGTCATGCAGGGGACCGGCTCCCACTCGGTCGCAAATCCGACACGGAATACCATGGGAAACTATCGTCGTATCAAATGGCCGGCGCCGACCGGCGGGACGTGCCTGTTTCCGGATCCTTGAGCTCGTCCCTCACCCGCTGTGGGCGGCGCACTCGATGAAGCGCGCCCAGGCGTCCACGTTCTGAGTGAGATCCCCGCTGAGGTTCGAGCATGGGTCGACGCACCCCGTCGAGCCCTCGGTGCAATACACCTCGTCGGGCCCGGTGCCGCCGGATCCGACGCCGGCGGCGTGACCGGCCTCGTGAACCAGGGTGCGGCGCATCTCACCGATGCTGGTCTGGAAGAACCGCTGACAGAGAACGATCGTGCTCAGGTCGTCGGTGACGTGGGCCACCACGCCGGCGGTGTAGCAGTCCTCATCCGCGCATGTGCCGCATACGACCGGCTTGGACCGGAGATTGTCCAGGATCTGTGATGTCGTGGTTCTGATCTGGTTCATGTCGGGGTTGGCGGCATGGAAGACCTGCTGTGCCAACGTGGTCATATATGGGTCGCCGCGGCTCAGGTTGGTCAGCGCCTGCGACGTCAATGAGGCTGCCGCATAGCGCTCGAAGCCGACTGTCTGTTGCTGCTTCGCGGTGAACTCACAGCGCTCGGGGCCCTGGCCTGGTCTGGTATTCAGGCAGAACGGATCGTCTGCCGGCTGCGCGTACGGCTGGCCCGGGAGCGCTGTCGTCACGGTTTGCGGATCGGCGGCAGCGGGCGGAGCCGACGCGGTTACATCGGCTGGGCTCGCCGGGGCGCGCCGCAGCATGACGGGCCCGGCGGTCGCCGCTGGCCGCTCCGGGGGAAACACCGGAATTTTCGTGTAATCCCACGATGCTCCGCTGCCGGAGGCCGCGGGCGCGTCCGCGGACTGCTTCCGCCGCAGCCCGGGCGCCGGCTGACCCGCAATTGTCCCTCGCGACGCCAGCAGCGGCTGCCGCCGCGCGGCGGCGGGAACCGCGTCGCGCGATCGCCAGGGTGCGGCGCTGTGCTCCGCGGCGGCCTTCGGCACGGGTCCGACGCGGGCTCGCTGCATGCGCCGCCCGCTATGCCTTGCCGCCCGAGCAGGTCTGGATGAAGAGCGCACACGCAGCCTCGGGCAACAGCAGCTCTGGCGCCACGATGGTACCGGCGCAGATGGCGGCAAGCAGTGCACACATGATCGAATTGGGGTCCAATCCGCCAGCCTGCCGCTGCACCTGCGCCGAGGCTCGCCAGGTCGGAGACAGCGAGTATGTAAGCGCATGCGCTGCATGTCCCCGCTGTCCGGCGCCAGAGGCGTCGACGGCCTGACGGTCCCCGCGGCTCGGCGCTGATGACTTCGGGACCGACCGTCCTTGCTGGATCACGTGAACGAGCTCATGCGCGATGAGGCGGCGCCCGCTGTCGGACTCGGGCGCATAACGACCTCGCGAAAACACGACGTTGCCGCCCCCGCTGGAGCTCCCGACGGTGTAGGCGAGCGCCCCGACGGCCGTCGCCGAGTTGGCGGCACGTTCATCGACGTGGACACGGACCTGGGAGAAATCATGCCCGAAGCGCGGCTCGAAGTAAGCGCGCGTGGCCGCGTCGAGCGGCTGGCCGGAGGACTGCAGCACGTCATCCACGAGTCCCGGAGCCTCGCGACCGGGCGCCTCGGGCAACCCGGCCTGCTTGGTCTGCAGCGTCTCCTCCTCCTCGCAGGCGGCACATTTGCGGCTGACCCGAGGAGGCCCGGCGCCCCGGGCGACCTCGGGCGCGGGCATGCGCATCACCTGGTCGGCGACGCGATCGGCCTCGTGCTCCAGCGGATCATCGACGGCGCCGACCGTCAGCTTCGGCTGGATGACTGCCGCCGCCGAAGGGGCCGCCGAGGGAGATCGCGCGCGCGCCTCCTGCCGCTGCGCCGGGAACACCGGAATCCGAATGAAATCCCACGACGGCCCGCGGCTGGCAGGTGCCGGCGCCGACTGCTGGCGCGGCAAGCGGAACGCGGCTGGATTCGCGGTCATCCGCCGCACCGTCAAGAAGGGGTACCGGGCCTGCATGGGATCGACGGAGGCGTGGCGCGATCGCCTGGCAGCAGAGTCGTCGTGCTCCGACGCGGCAGTCGACTTGGGTCCCGCATAGGCTCGCTGCATTCGCCAATCCTCCCGCAGCAACCCGAATGAGCATTGTTTACCTCATGAGATCCTCGCGTGTCCATGGCGGATCGAAGTCCGTCTCAGAATGGCCCGCGAGCTCGTGTCCAGCCACGCTCATCGGTGCCGGCCTTTGAAGCCGGATCGGATATGCTAGGATATTTGATCGGACACGAGCATTTGCCATGGCTCTGGAGCTGCGGCCCAATTGCGAGTACTGCGACCGCGACCTGCCGCCTGCCTCGACGTTGGCGCGCATCTGCTCCTACGAGTGCACGTTCTGTGCGGATTGCGCCGACGGAAAACTGCACAATGTCTGCCCCAACTGCGGCGGCGGCTTCGTGCCGCGGCCGATCCGACCGGCCACCGAATGGCGGCCCGGCCTGTCGGTCGCCAAGCGGCCGCCGTCGGGCAGGCGGGTGCATCTGTCCTACAGCCTCGCCGACATCGCGGCGCACACCCGGCGGATCGAGGACATCGCGGCGGAAGACCGATAGCCGCTATCCGCTCATCAGCACCGGCTCGCGGCCGACCAGCCGGGCGAGCTGGCGCAGGCGGTTGGACACGCGCTCGCCGGCGAGCGCGGCGAGCTTGCCCTCGAGGCGGAGCACCAGGCGGCCGTGATCGACCACCAGCGGCGTGTGCGGCAGCACGCCGGGCATCGCGGCGGACACCAGGAAGGCGACGCGCAACGCCGAGCCGAGCACGCGGGCGCGGTCGAGCATGCGCGTGGTGGCGAGCTCGCGGATCCGCGGGGAGAGCTCGTCGTCGATCAGCCCGACGTGACGGAAGAACACCGCCAGCGCCAGATAGGCGCGGCCCGGATGGTCGATGCCGACGAAGCCCGCGTGGGCGATGATGTTGAGCGACTGCTCGCCGCGGTAATCCGGATGCGCCCGCCAGCCGACGTCGGCGAGCAGGCAGGCGGCATGGCGGTAGCGCTTTTCGTCCGCGGTCTCGCCGATGCCCGACGACCCCATGAATCGATCGGTCCAGCCGATCAGGTCGTGGCCGTGCTGCGGCGCGCGCGAGCGCAGCACGTTGAGGTCCTCGGCGGCGGCGAGCAGCGGGTCCTGCTGGCGCTCCTGCTTGTCGAGCAGCGAATACAGCAGGCCTTCGCGCACGCCGAGCGCCGACACCACGATCCGGCGCGGCTTGGCGATGCGCACCAGGTGCTCCATGACCAGCGCCGCATAGGCGAGCAGCGGCCGGCGGGCGTCGGTGACGACCTCGATGCGCGACAGCATGTCGGGGCTGATGCGGTGCACCAGCCGGGTGAACTCGAGCACCTCCTTGGCCGGGATCACGTAGCCGTGCATCACGTGCAGCGGATAGCCGACCTGCCACATGTGCAGCCGGGCCAGCGCCCGCCAGGTGCCGCCGACCGCGTAGAACGTGCGCCCCGCCCCGGCCCGCAAGGTGGGCACATGGCTGAGCGCCTCGCGCACCACCTTCTCGGCCCGCTTGATCGATTTGGCGGAGACGTCCTGCAGGGCGAGGCCGCCGAGCGGCAGGGTGACGCCGGAGCGGACCTTCAGGCCGTGCACGTCGACGAGCTCGAGCGAGCCGCCGCCGAGGTCGCCGACGATGCCATCGGGCCGATGGATGCCGGAGACGACGCCGAGCGCCGAGTAGTGCGCCTCGCGCCGTCCCGACAGCACATCGATCTTGGCGCGGCAGATGTCCTCCGCCTGGCGGATGAAGGCACGGCCGTTCGCTGCATCCCGGCACGCCGCGGTGGCGAGCACCCAGAGCTTCGAGACGCCGAGGGTGTCGCCGAGCGCGCGGAACCGGCGCAGCGCGCCCAGCGCCTTGTCCACCGCGTCGGCCGGCAGCAGCCCGGTCGACTGCACCTCGCGACCGAGGCCGGCGAGCACCTTTTCGTTGAAGATCGGCGTCGGGCTGCGCCCGAGCCCCTCGTAGACCACCAGGCGGACCGAGTTCGAGCCGATATCGATGACCGCGATCGGCGGACCGTGGTCGAGCCGGCCCTTCGCGGCCGCGTGACGCGAGCGCTTACGCGCGGTCGCGCTGGCGTACGAGACTGCGGGGCGACGATTCTTTGAGTGATTTGCCACGGCCGGACAGGCTCGGATTGGTCATGAAATATTTCTGCGCGTTGAACGGCTCCTCGCCGGCCGCGCTCCTTATGCGCGTCGAGGTGCCATCGGGCAAGAGCTTCCAGCTCTGCTCGTTGTCCTTGAAGTTGGCGATCATGATCTGATCGAGGACCTGCTGGTGCACCGTCGGATTGAGGATCGGGCACAGCACCTCGACGCGGCGGTCGAGATTGCGCGGCATCAGGTCGGCGGACGAGATGTACACCGCCGACTTGGCGTGCGGCAGGCCGTGGCCGGCGCCGAAGCAATAGATGCGGCCATGCTCGAGGAACCGCCCGACGATCGACTTCACCCGGACCCGGTCGGACAGCCCGGGCACGCCCGGACGCAGGCAGCAGATGCCGCGCACCACGAGGTCGATCTCGACGCCGGCGCACGAGGCCTCGTAGAGCGCGTCGATCACCTCCGAATCGACCAGCGAGTTCATCTTCATCCAGATCGCGGCGGGCCGGCCCGCCTTGGCGTGGGCGATCTCGGCGCGGATGTGAGCGATAATCCGGCTCTTGAGATTGAGCGGGGCGACCGCGAGCTTCTCCAGTTCGGCCGGCTCGGCGTAGCCGGTGATGAAATTGAACACCCGGCCGACGTCGCGGGCGATCGCCGGATCGGCGGTGAAGAACGACAGGTCGGTGTAGAACCGCGCGGTCACCGGGTGGTAGTTGCCGGTGCCGACGTGCACGTAGGACGCCAGCGCCCCACCCTCGCGGCGCACCACCAGCGACAGCTTGGCGTGGGTCTTGAGCTCGATGAAGCCGTACACCACCTGCACGCCGGCGCGCTCGAGATCGCGCGCCCAGCGGATATTGGCCTCCTCGTCGAACCGCGCCTTGAGCTCGACCAGCGCGGTCACCGACTTGCCGACCTCGGCGGCTTCGGCCAGCGCCTTCACGATCGGGCTGTTGGAGGAGGTGCGATAGAGCGTCTGCTTGATGGCGATGACGTCGGGATCGCGCCCGGCCTGGTTGAGGAACTGCACCACGACGTCGAACGACTCGTAGGGGTGGTGAACGATCAGATCCTTCTGCCGGATCGCCGCGAAGCAGTCGCCGGCGTGGTCGCGGATGCGCTCGGGAAAGCGCGGATTGTACGGCACGAACTCGAGATCGGGCCGATCCATGACGCCGGGCAGCTGGGACAGCTCGTTGAGCGCCAGCACCCCGTCGACCAGAAATACCTCGTCGTCGGCCACCGCGAGCGCGCGCTGGACGAAGCGGCGCAGATCGACCGGCATGACGGCGTCGAGCTCGAGCCGGATCACCGAGCCGCGGCGGCGGCGCTTGAGCGCCGACTCGAACAGCCGGACCAGGTCCTCGGCTTCCTCCTCGACCTCGATGTCGGAATCGCGAATCACCCGGAAGGCGCCCTGCCCCTTGACGGCGTAGCCGGGAAACAGGCTGGAGATGAACAGCGCGATCACCTGCTCGAGCGCGATCACCCGGGCCGGCGCGCCGTCGGCGCCGGCCGGCAGACGGATGAACCGCTCGATCCGGTTGGGAACGCGGATCAGCGCGTTCATCGGCTTGCCGTCGGTCGCGCGCACCAGATGCAGCGCGATGGAGAAGCCGAGGTTTGGGATGAACGGGAACGGGTGCGCCGGATCGATGGCGAGCGGGGTCAGCACCGGAAACACCTGGCGGAGGAAATGGCTCTCGAGCCAAGCCCGCTCGGTCTTGGTCACCTCCGGACCGTCGATCAGCACGATGCCCTGGGCGACGAGGTCGCGGCGCAGCTCGCGGAAGCGCGCCTGCTGGTCGCTGGCGAGTGCGGCCGCCGCCTCGCCGATCCGCGCCAGCTGCTCGAGCGGCGTGAGGCCGTCGGGGCTCTTGTCGGCGATGCCGGCGCGCACCTGGCCCTTGAGGCCGGCAACGCGCACCATGAAGAACTCGTCGAGGTTGTTGGCGCAGATCGACAGGAACCGCAGGCGCTCGAGCAGCGGGTGCCCGTCGTTCTCGGATTCTTCCAGCACCCGCCGGTTGAAATGCAACCACGACAGCTCACGATTGATGAACCGCTCGGGACTAGCGGTGAGGTCGGCCATGGCGGCGGCCGCCGGGAGGGGCCCGCGGGAGACCGCGGCCGTTGCGGAAACCGATTGCATATCAACCACTTCTGCGCGTTCGATCATGTGCCGTCCGAATTCGATGGGTGCGCCATGCCGCCGCCCGATGGCGGAAATGACTCAGGACTCTGCGCATGATGGCCTTCCGCCGTGCTCCGTCAAGGGAGCGGTCGGAGCGCACCCGGCGCGCGCAGCACCTCGGCGGCCAGCGCCCGGGTCACCGGGCGCTGCAACCGCAGGCCTTCGCGATCGAGCAGGTCGACGGTGCGGCGGGCGGCGACGACCGAGCGCTCGATCCGGGTCAGCAGATAGGCGACGAGGCTTTCGTCGACCGCGACCTGGCGGTCGGCGAACAGTTTGACCAGCACGGCACGCAGCAGGGCGTCGTCAGGGGGAGCGAGCGCCAGCACCGGTAGCGCGCGCAGGCGCGAGGAGAGATCGGCGATCTGCACCTTCCAGCCGGCCGGCGGGGTGCGCGCGGTCAGCAACACGAAGGCGTCATGCTCGCGCGTGAGATTGAGCAAATGAAACAGCGGACGCTCGTCGAAACCTTCCGCGCTGAGATCCTCTACCACCAGGGCGCCGGTGGCCAGCGTCGCCGGCAGGTGCGCCTCGCCGAGCGCCCGCGCGGAGAGGAAACGGGCACCCGCGGCATCGGCCCAGATCGCCGCCAGATGGCTCTTGCCGGCCCCCTCCGGGCCGACCAGCACCACCGACCGGCCGGGCCAGTCCGGCCATCGCTCGATGAGATGCAGGGCGTCGGCATTCGACGGGCCCTCGAGAAAGTCGTCGCGGGAAAGGCTCTCTGCATGCGGCAGCGCAAACGCGAGCTGGCGCGGACCGGGCGGCCTTGTCATGTCACGCCGGCCCGCCGGCGGGCGGGGC
>JBEKZK010000660.1:0-3593 GCA_049509935.1 Xanthobacteraceae bacterium
CACGCCATCCACGATGATGCGGCCGGTCTGGTGCGCCTCCAGGCGGTTGATGCAGCGGATCAGCGTCGACTTGCCGGACCCCGACGGCCCGCAGATGACGATGCGCTCGCCGCGCCCGACCGTCAGATCGATGCCGCGCAGGACGTGGAAGTCGCCGAACCATTTGTTGACGCCGACCATCTCGACGGCGGCATCCGCGGTCGCGCTCACGCGGCCAGCGCCGGCGGTTCACCGGATCGGCGGTGCATATTGCAGGCCGCCCTTGGTCCACAGCGCATTCAGTCCGCGGGCGATCTTGAGCTGCGAGCCCTGGCCGAGATTGCGCTCGAAGCTCTCGCCGTAATTGCCGACGCCCTTGATGATGCGCACCGACCAGTCCCGGGTCAATCCGAGCATCTCGCCGAAATTGCCCTCGGCGCCGACGAAGCGGCGCACGTCGGGCTTGTCGGAGCCAAGCGCCTCGTCGATGTTGCGCTGGGTGAGGCCCATCTCCTCGGCGGTCAGCGTGGCGAAGAACACCCACCTGACCAGGTCGAGCCACTGGTCGTCGCCGTGGCGCACCGCCGGCGCCAGCGGCTCCTTGGAGATGATCTCGGGGAGCACCACGTGGTCGTTCGGGCTGGCGAGCCGCAGGCGCTCGCTGTAGAGCGCGGAGACATCCGTGGTGAAGGCATCGCAGCGCCCGGCGTCGTAGGCCTTCACCGCCTCGTCGCCGCCGGCGAACGTCACCGCCTTGAGCTTCATCCGATTGCCGCGGAAGTAGTCCGCCAGATTGAGCTCGGTGGTGGTTCCCTGCTGCACGCAGACCGCGGCGTCGCTCAGCTCCAGCGCCGAGTTCACCTTCAGCGCCTTGCGCACCATGAAGCCCTGGCCGTCGTAATAGTTGACCGCCGTGAAGTTGAGCCCGTCGGCGTCGCGCGCCAGCGTCCACGTGGTGTTGCGCGCCAGCACGTCGACCTCGCCCTTCTGCAGCGCGGCGAAGCGATCCTTCACGGCCAGCACCTGGAACCGGACCTTGGTCGGATCATTGAAGATCGCGGCGGCGATCGCCCGGCACAGGTCGACGTCGAGGCCGGCCCAGTTGCCCTGCGCGTCCGCCTGGCCAAACCCCGCGAGACCGGCATTCGACCCGCACAGCAGGTAGCCTCTTTCCTTCACGGCGGCGAGCGTGCCGGAGGGCTGGGCGGTGGCCGTCGCGCTGGCGAGGACACTCGCCGCCGTCAGCAGGGTCGTGATGACGCGGTGCATGATACGCATTCTCCGATAGCTGTCGCCGTGAAATCGATCGGGCTGATCGGAGGCCGCATGGTCGGCGTCAGGGCGCCCCGGGCGCGTGCGTGCTCCGACCCCGCTGGCAGGACCCCACGCCGGCCCCGGTCCCCTCCCCTCAGGGCGCGCCATCTCAGTCCGATCTCATCATGCCGTCAAGGGGTTGACGGTGCGGGTCGGTGACGCTGCTCGGCGCTGTGGCCGGCATGGAGCGCAATGCAGGGCCGGCCGCGAAATGGAGTACCGCTCGAGATGTTTCAGTCGAGGCGGAAACGCTCTATACTGCGTCCGACCACTTGGCAGGGTATGATGGCTCGCATGACCAAGACGCTCGATCTGGCTATGGCCAAGGCCTCTGCTCTCCCGGAAGCGGCTCAGGAGCAGCTCGGGCTGGAGTTGCTGGAACGAATCGAGGTTCTCGCCCAGCTTCGCGCAGATATTGAAACGGGCATCCGTGAGCTGGACGCCGGACTGGGCGAGGAGCTCGACATCGAGGGGATCATACGTCAGGCCCGCGACGAGCATGGCAAGAAGCCGTAGGCCGGTAGGCTCGCGATACGGCGCTGCCGTTTCCGGATTTCGCCGCGCTCCATCCGGGCTACCCCACCGCGGGCTCGCGGCGCTCGCGCAGCACCCAGTAGAGATTGCGCAGATAGATGAACAGGCCGAGCCCCTGGCCGGCGATGAAGACGGGATCGCGGCGGTACAGCGCGTAGACGAACAGCAGCACTCCGCCGGTGATCGAGAACCACCAGAAGGCCAGCGGAATGATGCTGCGGCCGGCGCGCTCCGAGGCGATCCACTGCACCAGGAAGCGCATCGAGAACAGCGCCTGTGCGGCAAAGCCGAGCACCACCCACCAATTCATCTGCTGGACGAAGACATCCTGCAGATAGGCCGCCAGATCGCGCATCAGATCAGCGAGCATGCGGGTTGACCTCCGAGACTTGCGGAATGCGGCGGCGCCGGCCGACCAGCCAGCGCACGCCGAGCATGTCGGCGATGCCGACCCACAGCCGGTCCCACGCCCCGTAGTTGGAGCGCCCGTGGCCGCGCGGGCGGTCGATCACGTCGACATGGGCGATGGCGAAGCCGTCGCGCCGCACCAGCGCCGGCAGGAAGCGGTGCAGGCCGTCGAAATACGGCAGACCGAGAAACACCTCGCGACGGAACGCTTTCAGCCCGCAGCCGGTGTCGCGGGTGCCGTCGCGCAGGATGGCGCGACGCACCGCATTGGCGAGCCGCGACTGCAGCCGCTTGAATGCGGTGTCGCGGCGGCCGACGCGCTGGCCGGCGACGAGACCGATGCCCGGCGAGCCGGCCTCGAGCGGCTGCAGCAGCGCCGGGATGAATGACGGATCGTTCTGCCCGTCGCCGTCCAGCGTGACCACGATCGGCGCGCGCGCCGCCGCCACCCCGGTGCGCACCGCCGCCGACTGCCCGCACGACGTGGCGTGGGTGATCTGGCGCAGCCATGGCCGCTCGGCCATCAGCCGCGACAGCACCGCGGCGGTGTCGTCGGTGGAGCCGTCGTTCACGTAGATCACCTCGAAGCCGCGTGCGCCCAGCGCAGCGGCGATCTCGTCGGTGAGCGTGGCCACATTGCCGGCCTCGTTGCGGACCGGCACCACCACCGAGACGGCGGGCGCGGCCGGCGTGACGGGGTCGGTCATGAACCACTCCGGCTGAGAAGCCGTGCGAAAACATTCCTGATCCGCCGCAGCGACGGGCCCGGCCGGGCACGAACCGTACCGTCCGGCGCCGTGGTGAAGACAAGGCCGCGCGAGGCGAACCAGTTGCGCACCAGGATGGCGCCGAAGGCGCCGCCGATGGCGCCGGCGATGACGTCGCTCGGGAAATGGGTCGCAATCACCACCCGGCTGAGCCCGATGACACAGGCGTAGACCCACAGCACCGGGCGGGCGCGCGGCACCAGCGCCCCGATGGCGATCGCCGCCGCGAAGGCGGCAGTGCTGTGGCCCGAGGGCAGGCTCGCATAGTCCGACCGCCAGGAGAACGGGACGTAGTGGAACGGGCCGAGCGCCGACGGGCGCGCCCGTCCGATCAGGCGCTTGAGAATGGTAAGGAGGAGACCCGGCAGCGCGATGGCGAGAAAGATGAACTCGAGGCGTACCATGATGGCGATCAAGGTCAGGTCGGCGAGGCGCCCGAGCGCCGGGGAGGCCACGGCGGCGACCAGCAGCAGCAGCACCCCGGTCGGCCACAGGAACCATCCCGAGAGGCCGAAATCGGTGATCCGGTTGAACACATCGACGACGATCGCCGGCAGATATCTGGTGCGCTCGATCGCCCAGGCGTCGACC
>JBEKZK010000661.1:0-3584 GCA_049509935.1 Xanthobacteraceae bacterium
GGATATCTCGACCCAGGTGATCGTGGCGCCCGCCGAGTACAAGTCGGGCGACGTGATCTATCCGTACGAGAAGGCGAGGTGACAATTGCGTTCCGGGAACCGTGCGGCGGTTCCCGGAAAGCTTGGCGCGCGCCATACACTCGGTCGTCATCGCCCGCGAAAGCGGGCGACCCAGTAATCGGCGAACCATCGGCCCACTCCAGCCCGTAGGGTGGGCAAATCGCAGCGTGCCCACCGCCACGAGCCCCGGCATCGCCGCGGGCGCCATCGGTGGGCACGGCGCTCAACCCACCCTACAGCCCGAGATAAAACTTGCGGATCAGGTCGTTGTTGTTGAGCTCGTCGGCGGAGCCGCCCTCGAAGGCGATGCGGCCGTGGACGATGACGTAGCCGCGGTCGGCGATGCGGATCGCCTGGGTGAAGTTCTGCTCGGCCATCAGCACGGTGAGCCGGTACTGCTCCTTGAGCTCCCTGATCTTGTCGATGGTGCGGCTGACCAGGATGGGCGCCAGCCCCACCGACGGCTCGTCGATCAGCAGGATGCGCGGCGACAGCATCAGGGCGCGGGCCAGCGCCAGCATCTGCTGCTCGCCGCCGCTCAAGGATGCGGCGAGCTGGCGGCGGCGCTCCTGGAGCCGCGGGAACGCCTCGAAGCAGAACGCGAGGTTCTGCCTGATGGCGGCGCGGGCGGTTGGCCGGAAGGCGCCGAGCAGCAGGTTCTCCTCGACGCTGAGCCGGGGGAACAGCCGGCGGCCCTCCGGCACCAGGGCGATGCCGAGGTCGACGATCTGCTCGGTGGTGCGCCCGATCAGGTCGTGATGCACGCCGTCGATCTCCACCATGATCGAGCCGGCGCTCGGCGGCACGATGCCCATGATGCACTTCATCAGTGTGCTCTTGCCGTTGCCGTTGGTGCCGAGCAGCGCCACGGTCTCGCCGGAGCGGACGTCGAGCGAGACGTCCTCGAGCGCGCGGACCGAGCCGTACGCGGCGTGCACGCCGCGGACCGCGATGCTGGAGCCCCGTCCGCTGGCGCTTCCGTTAGATGCGCTACTGGCCAAGATACGCTCTCTCGACCTCGGGGTCGGCGATCACCCGTTGCGGCGGCCCATCGGCGATCTTGCGGCCCGACACCAGGACCACCAGCCGCTGGGAGAAGCTCATCACCGCGCGCATGATGTGCTCGATCAGGATGACGGTGATGCCGCGCTCGTTGAGCCGCACCAGCAGGCGCAGGATGTCCTCGATCTCGGAGTGCGACAGCCCGGCCATCGCCTCGTCGGCGATCAGGAGCTTGGGCTCGGCGGCGAGCGCGCGGGCGAGCTCGAGCTTGCGCATCTCGACCTGGGTGAGATCGCGCGGCCACTGCCGCGCCTTGGCGTCGAGGCCGACCAGCGCGAGCAGCTCGGCGCAGCGCCGGTCGGTCTCGACGGCGGCGAGACGCGGCCTCGTCCGCGCGCCGGCATAGAGCAGCGGCACCCGGATGTTGTCGGCGAGCGTCATGCTGGCGAACGGCCGCGGCAGTTGGAACGAGCGCGCCATGCCGAGACGGGTGCGGCGATGGGCGGCGAGGCCGTCGATCACGGCGCCGTCGAAGCGGACGCTGCCGGTGTCGTTGCGCAGCGTGCCGCACAGGCAGTTGACCAGCGTGCTCTTGCCCGACCCGTTGGGGCCGATCAGGCCGAGCCGCTCGCCCGGCGCGACCTCGAGCGCGATGCCGTCGAGCGCGACGAAGCCGCCGAAGCGCTTGCCCAGATTGTCGACCTGGAGCAGGGGCCTCATGACGCTTCGTGCTCCTGTCCCGGGCGGAACAGCTTCCTGACCCGGCGAGTCTGCAGATACGCCACGGCGACGAGAGCGACCGCGATCACGACGGCATTCTCGACCGCGCCCGAGGCTCCACCTTGGTTCGATAGATCGAGCCACAACAGAGCAGCAGGAAATGGAATCGAGATCGCCAGTGCCGCCGTGGCGAGGATATGGCTCCAGCCGCGAAGCTTCAACAATCCATAGGCGGACGCGAGATAGAGCACGGAAGCCGCAAGGGTCAGCACGCCGGTTCCGGCCTTTTCCGGCGTCATGACGGCCGACAGGCCGAAGACGATCGCCAGGATGCCGGCGATGAGACAATAGGTCGCGACGGAGACAATGGTCACGGATCTGATGTCAAGGCGGATCGGCGCGGCCGAGCGCAGAAACTCCCGCATCAGGCCGACGATCCCGATCGGCGCGACGATGACGAACGCAACCAGGAGCGCGCCGACGATCAGCAGGTTGACGGCGGACGATATGGTCACGGTGGCGACCTGCTGGATGCTGCCGAGCAGGACGGCGCCGATCAGCGGGCCGATCCAGCTGGTGGTGCCGCCGATCAGCGGCATCGCGATGCTGTTGACCGCATAGGCGAGGTTGAAGGCCGAAGCCGGATCGAGGTAGCCGACGTAATACGGGAACGGCGCGCCCGCCATGCCCATGAAGGCGCCGGACAGCGTGGTGGCGACCAGCTTGAGCCGCAGCGTGGGGACGCCGGAGGCTTCCGCTGCGAGCTCGTCGTCGCGGATGGCGGCGAAGCCGTAGCCGAGCCGCGAGCGCTCGACGGTGCGCGCGGCGGTGAGCGCGACGACGGCGAGCACCAGCATGGCGAGAAACAGGTACTGGATGTAGCTGCCGAGCAGCGGGATCGTGGCGGGGCGCACGATATAGGCGCCGCGCGAGCCGCCGACATAGTCCCAGTTGGTGATCAGCGTCTGCAACACGACGGCGAGCGCCAGGGTGGCGATGGAGAAGAAGGCGCCGCGCAGGCGCAAGGTCAGATAGCCGGTGCCGAGCCCGACGACGCCGGACACGATGCCACCGGCGACGATGAGCACCGGCAGCGGCAGCGCCAGGAGCTTGTGGAGGGCGACCGTCGAATAGGCGCCAAGGCCGAAGAACGCCGCGGTCCCGAAGTTCACATAGCCGCAGTAGCCGCCGAGAATGTTCCAGGCGGTGGCCAGCACGATGTACTGCAGGACGATGTAGCCGGCGAAGAACACATAGTCGTTGTGCACCAGGCGGCAGGCGGCGAACACGAGGGCGCCGACCGCGAGCGCTGCGAGCAGGAAGGCGGGCGAGCGCACGCTACGGCGCCTCACGGTCGTCGTGAGCCAGTGGGACATGCGTTGTTGGCGCATGTCCCTGGTCGCCGTTGGGCCGTCTATGATCCATTATATTTGTCGGCTTCGTCCAGTCGTCTGAGGACAGTAGCGAAGCCGTCGGCCATCTCGCCGCGCACCGTGGTGAGCTCTCCGTGCACCGTGGCAAGCTCTCCCTGCACCGTGGCAATCTCTCCGTGCACCGTGGCAAGGTCTCCGTGCACCGTGGTAAGCTCTCCGTGCACCGTGGTAAGCTCTCCGTGCACCGTGGCAATCTCTCCGCGCACCGTGGTAAGCTCTCCCTGCACCGTGGCAAGCTCTCCCTGCACCGTGGCAATCTCTCCGTGCACCGTGGTAAGCTCTCCGTGCACCGTGGTAAGGTCTCCGTGCACCGTGGTAAGGTCTCCGTGCACCGTGGCAAGGTCTCCGTGCACCGTGGTAAGCTCTCCG
>JBEKZK010000662.1:0-3584 GCA_049509935.1 Xanthobacteraceae bacterium
TTTCCGCAGCTGACCATGGAGCAGCTGAGCGACCAGCAGCGGCCGCTCGGCGAAGAGATCATGAAGGTCTCCAGCGTCGGGCTCGCCGGGCCGTACAACGCGATCCTGCGCAGCCCGGTGCTCGGGCAGAAGATGTTCGACCTGCTCTTTTACCTGCGCTGGCAGACCTCGCTGCCGCGACGGCTCAACGAGCTCGCCATCCTGATCACCGGCCGGCTGTGGCGCTCCCAGGTCGAGTGGCTGGCGCACGCGCCGCTCGCCATCAAGGAGGGGCTGTCGCCGCAGATCGTCGCCGACCTCAAGGCCAACCGGCGCCCGGACAACATGCAGCCCGACGAGGCCGTCGTCTACGACTTCGTCATGGAGCTGTCGACCGGGCATGCGGTGTCCGACGACACCTTCCATCGCGCCAGGGAGCTGCTCGGCGAGCAGCAGGTCGTCGACCTGACGGCGGTGACCGGCACCTACGTGACGGTGGCGATGATCCTCGCCATGTCGGAGACAGGAGTTCCTCCCGGCAAGGAGCCGCCGTTCAAGCCGGGCGAGCCGTGAGACGGCCCGTCAGGTCGGCGAGAGGATGTGGATGACGCGGCTTTCGATGAGGGGCCGGGTCTTGGCCGCGTAGGCCGCCATGTGGGGCGCCGCGGCGTGCGCCTTCAGGGCTTCCGGGCTTTCCCATTTCTCCACGACCACGAAGGTGTCCGGGCCGTACTTGGTCTGCAGGCTGCCGAAACCGTCGGCGTCGACGGCGGCGCCGTATTCGATGCAGCCCTGCTCGGCGCGCACCGCCGGAACGTTGCCGCGAAAGGCTTCGAGGATCGCGTCCCGCTGGCCGGGCTTCGCGGTGATGACGGCAAGCACGTGGATCATGTCGGTTTCCCCCGGTTTCGGCGCCGGCCCATCCTGCCTCTCGGCCGCGCGGAGCGCAATGACGTGCGCCGCCGGTCAGGAACCGCGGATCGGCTTTGGTCCGCGCGGAAGATCGGGCTTCGTGGCCGGACGCTGAACGGACGCGGGCGGGGGTGCGGCACCGCGCCACCTGCTCGGAGGACGCAACGGACGGGCGCGCATCTCGGTGACGAACGCGGCTGTCGAGCTGATCCATTCGGCGTTGCGCGCCAGCAGCCGATACGACTCCTCCATCCGACTCAGTCTTTCCCGCATTTCCGGGGTGTTCGCTTCGCGCAACATTCGCGAATATTCTTCAGCCTTTGCCCGATACTCGTCGGCGTCCGACATCCCGCACTCCCTACGACATTCCGGGTTGATGCTTCGCCCAATTCGCCGCGAGATGGAACCGGTCATTGGGTCTTATCCACACCCACCTCGCCCCCCGCGGCGCGTGTTCCGAAGTGCTGGCCAGCTCCCCCGATGATAGCGTGCCGGACAATGAAGCCGGCATTTGCCCGGACGCACCTGGATCCGGGTCGCAACGTCGGAGGCCATCATGACATGCCGGGCAATCACAACCAAGAGCATAGCTGCGACCGGACGGCTCGTCGCCGCTGTGGTATTGCTGGACGGTGTGGCGCAGGCGGCCGAGATCAAGGTGATGTCGTCGGCGGGCACGAAGGCGGCCTATCTGGAGCTCGTCCCGCAATTCGAGCGCGCGAGCGGACACACGGTGACGACGTTCAATCAGGGTTTCGATGGGTTTCGCAAGAGCTCAACCCATCCTACGCTCAATCGGGCTTGACCATCTGCCGGGCGACGTCGGCGGTCGAGGCCGAGGTGCGCTCCACCCTGGTGTCGGTCGCCGGCAGGCCGAGCCTGGCGAACTCCTGGACGATCTGCGGCCGCGCCGCCGTGGCGGCTGCGATGTCGGCGTTGCCGCCGTCGACGTCACCCTTGCGGACCTTGGCCATGCCGCGTCCGTAGAGCGCGTGCGCCTCCTTGGGATAGAGCTGCAGGGCGGCGTCCCAGTTGGCGATCGCGCGGTCGAGCTCGTCGAGCTTGAGCAGGGCGAGGCCGCGGTAGTCGAGGGCGAACCGGTCGTTGGGCCTGAGCTTCAGCGCCTGGTCGCAGGATTCGAGCGCCGCCGCGGTGCGGCCCCCAAGCGTCTGCGCGTAGCAGAGCTCGTTCCACGCCACCACATTGCTGCGCTGGAGGCGGATCGCCTGGTCGAAGTCGGCGATGGCGCGGTCGTGCTGGCCGGCGGCGCGCAGCGCCCGGCCACGGCTGAGCCAGGCGAAGGCGAGCGCCGGGTCGAGCTCGATCGCCTGGTCGAAGTCGCGCATCGCGAGCTCGGCGGCGCTGGTGTCGCGGTAGACGTTGCCGCGATTGACGAACGCCGCGGCGAATGTCGGGTTCAGCCTGATCGCCTCGTTGAAGTCGGCGATCGCCCGGTCGAAGTTGCGCGCCAGGTGCCAGGCCATGCCGCGTCCGTTGAAGCCGGCGGCGTAGTTGGGAACCAGCCGGATCGCCTGGTCGAAGTCCGGGATGGCGCGGCCGTGCTCGCCCTTCATGCGATAGGCGTGGCCGCGATTGGCAAAGGCGACCGCGAGCGACAGCGGCGTCTCCTGGCCCGACTGGATGATCGCCGTGCAGGCGTGAATGCGCAGGTCGGCCGAGGCCTCCTGGGCGCCGCCGCACCAGCTGCGGTTAGCCGCAGTGTCGGTTGGCGCAGGATCGACCCGCTGCTCCGGCTTGGACGCGGCGACGACCTCGACCGGACGCACCGGCTTCGGCTGCGACGGGGCGTCGACCCGCTGTGCCGGCGCCGGGTCCTTGTTCGCCGCGACCTGCGTCGACGGGAAGCGGATGCGGGTATTGAGATCGGCCTGGACGGCACTCATGGCGCCGGCGACCGCAGTCTCGGTCTCGGGCGCGCAGACCTGGCCGCTCACCCGCGAGACGAACTCGCGGCGGATCTTCAGCGTGCGGTTCTCGATCCGGTAGTCCGACGTGAAGGTGAACGCGCGGTCCTCGATCTTGCGGCCCTTGGTCGGCAGCGCCACCGGGAACGGGATGCCGTCGGCGAACGTCACGTCGATCTCCTCGACCTGGCGGCCCGCATAGCAGACGAACGGCAGCTTGCGCCCTTCGAACCGCCGGTTGAACAGATAGCCGCCGGGCCGGACGCGCGTCATCAGGCCGAAGGGCAGCGACTGCTCGGCTCCCGGCGCGGTGCTCATCTTGCCGTCGAGCTTGAACGCGCTCTTGAGAGCATACGGCTCGGCGAGATCCGACGGCGAGCCGATCTCGAACCGGCCCTTGCCGGGCGCGCCGGACATGCGCAGGAAGTTTTCGGCGGACTTTTCCGCGCCATTATGCTGGATCGTCGCCACGGTCTCGCGCAGGCCCATGGCGAACATGCCGGTGCCGGTCTCGAGAGTCTCGCCGGTCATGGTGCCGTCGGCCGCGACCGAGATCCTGGTGCGGTTGATCGAGGCGTGATCCTCGGCCCGCATCGCCGGCGTGCGATCGAGATGGACGCCGCCGCGCGCCGACATGCGCACCACCGGCTTGTCGTAGTCGCCCTGGGCGAGCACGCCGAACGCCGCGTAGCCGGCGGTCGGATCGTCGAACAGCTTGAATTCCGGCAGGTAGATGATCATGTGGTTGTGGTAGCCCTGGGCCGCCAC
>JBEKZK010000663.1:0-3583 GCA_049509935.1 Xanthobacteraceae bacterium
CATTCCCCACGCTTCCGCCCTCTGGTCGAAAAATGGCCACCGAGGACATCCAGCGCGCCTCGCCCGACGCCCTGCTGGCGCTCGCCCAGCGCGAGGGCCACGGCCGGCTGAAGATCTTCCTCGGCGCCGCGCCGGGCGTCGGCAAGACCTACGCGATGCTGACGTCGGCGCGCGGCGCGCTGGCGGAAGGCCGCGACGTCGTCATCGGGCTGGTCGAGACCCATGGCCGGCGCGAGACCGAGGAGCTGGTCCGCGGTCTCGAGGTGCTGCCGCGCAAGCCGGTCGTCTACCGCAACCTGATCATCAACGAGTTCGACCTCGACGCCGCGCTGGCACGCCGGCCGAGCCTGCTGCTGGTCGACGAATACGCCCACACCAACATTCCCGGCAGCCGGCATCCCAAGCGCTGGCAGGACATCGAGGAGGTGCTGGCGGCCGGCATCGATGTGTGGACCACGCTCAACATCCAGCACCTGGAGAGCCTGAACGACGTCATCCAGAAGATCACCCGGGTGCGGGTGCGCGAGACGGTGCCGGACCGCGTGTTCGACGAGGCCGACGAGATCGTGCTGGTCGACTTCCCGCCCGACGAGCTGCTCAAGCGGCTCGCCGAGGGCAAGGTCTACATCCAGGACACCGCCGCCCGCGCGGTCGAGAGCTTCTTCAAGCCGCAGAACCTGACGGCGCTGCGCGAGCTGGCGCTGCGCCGCGCCGCCGAGCGCATCGATGCCGACCTGCTCGAGCGCATGCAGGCGCAGGCGATCGAGGGGCCGTGGCCGGCCGGCGAGCGCATCCTCGCCTGCGTCGGCCCCGACAGCATATCTCCCACCATCGTGCGCACCGCCAAGCGCCTCGCCGACCTGATGAACGCCCAGTGGGTCGCCGTAACGGTCGAGCGGCCAGGGCAGCGGCTCGACGAGACCGGGCGCGGGCGCATCGACGAGGCGCTGAAGCTCGCCGAGGCGCTCGGCGCCGAGACCAAGACGCTGGTCGGAACCGACCTGCCGGCGGAGCTGCTGCGGTTCTCGCGGTTCGAGAACGTCACCCAGATCGTCATCGGCCGCTCGCTCGCCGGTCCGTTCGCCGAGCTTTTTCATCGCTCGCTCCCCCACGAGCTGGTGCGCCGCGCCGAGGACATCGCCATCCACCTGGTGACCGGCCGCAGCGAGGGCCCGCGCCCGGTGCAGCGGCTCAAGGCGCTGATCCGCCGTTCGCCCGGGCCGATGCCCTACGTGTGGGCGACATTTGCGGTGGCCACCGCGGTGGCGGTCGGCAAGCTGATCTCGGCGCTCACGCCGCTGCCCAACCTGTCGATGATCTTCCTGATGGCGGTGCTTTTTCCGGCCGTCACCTTCGGCGTGTGGCCGGCGATCTTCGCCTCGGTGCTGTCGTTCTTCGCCTACAACTTCTTCTTCATCGAGCCGATCTACACCTTCACCATCGCCGAGCCGTACGAGCTGTTCGCCCTGGTGATCTTTCTGGTGATCGCGGTGATGAGCTCGGCGCTCGCCGGCCGGGTGCGCGACCAGGCGGGGATCTCGGCGGAGCGGATGCGGGCGGCGCGCCGGCTCTACGAGTTCACCCGAAAGCTGTCGGCGCTGGTGACCCTCGACGACGTCGCCGAGGGCGCGGTCGGCGAGATCCACACCACCATCGGACGGCCCTGCGTGGCGATGCTCGAGCGCAACGGCGAGCTCACGCTGCGCGCCGCCTGGCCGCCGGAGGACGCGCTCGACCCGGCGACCATGACGGCGGCGCGCTGGGCGCTGACCCACGACGAGCCGGCCGGCGCCGACACCGCGACGCTGCCCACCGTGCCGTGGTTCTTCCTGCCGCTGCGCACCACCCGCGGCCGCGTCGGCGTGGTCGGCGTGGCGCGGCCGCCCAACGGCGCGCCGCTCGATTCCGAGGCACGCGCCCTGCTCGATGCGCTGGCCGACCAGACCGCGGCGGCGCTGGAGCGCGCCGCGCTCAGCCGCGAAATCCTCACCGCGCGCACGGCGGCGGAGACCGAGCGGGTGCGCAACACCCTGCTCGCCTCGATCAGCCACGATTTCCGCACCCCGCTGTCGTCCATCCTCGGCTCCGCCACCAGCCTGATCGACTACGGCGCCAAGCTCGACGACGCGGCCCGCCGCGACCTGCTCGGCAACATCAAGGCCGAGGCCGAGGGCCTCGACGACATGGTGCGCAACCTGCTGGCGATCACCCGCATCGACGCCGGCGTCCTCGAGGTGCGCCGCGACTGGATCGACCTGCGCGAGATCGTCGAGCGCACGGCGAGCAATGCGCGGCGCCGCGGCGCCGCCCAGACGTTTGCGGTCGAGCTGCCGGACGACCTGCCGCTGATCCGCGCCGACGAGACGCTGGTCGAGCAGGCGGTCGGCAACATCGTCAGCAATGCGGTGGCGCATACGCCGCCGCACACCCGCGTCGTCGTCGACGCCGTGGTCGAGCCCGCCCGCTTCGCGCTGCGCGTCACCGACGACGGTCCGGGGATTGCCCCCGACGTGCTGCCGCACGTGTTCGAAAAATTCGTGCGCGGCGCCCCGCTGGCGGCGGCCGCCGGCGACGGCGGCGAGGGCACCGGCCTCGGGCTCGCCATCGCCAGGGGCATCATGGAGGCGCACGGCGGCACCATCGAGGCCGTAAGCCCGGTCGCCGGCGGACACGGGACGCGGATCGTCCTCACGTTCCCCCGTCACGACGCCCCGGACGAGGGCCCGATCCAGCCGCGCCGGGACAGCCCATGAGCGGCAAGACCCGGGTCATGGTGGTCGACGACGAGGCGGCGATCCTGCGCTTCCTCAAGCCCGCGCTGGTCGCCAACGACTACGAGGTGATGACCGCCGGCACCGTGGCGGAGGCGACCAAGCGCATCGCCGCCGAGGTGCCCGACGTCGTCGTGCTCGACCTCGGGCTGCCCGACGGCGACGGCAAGGACGTGATCCGCCGGGTGCGCGAATGGTCGGATGTGCCGATCGTGGTGCTCTCGGCGCGCGATCGCGAGGCGGAAAAGATCGCCGCCCTCGACCTCGGCGCCGACGACTACGTCAACAAGCCGTTCGGCGTCGGCGAGCTGATGGCGCGGATGCGCGCCGCGCTGCGCCATCGCATGCAGCGCCGCGCCGAGACCCCGGTGCTCAGGGTCGGCGACATCGAGATCGACCACGTCCGCCACCGCGTCACCCGCGGCGGCGAGGAGGTGAAGCTCACGCCCAAGGAGTTCGAGCTGCTCGCCTTCCTCGCCCGCCACGCCGGCATGGTGGTGACCCACAAGCAGATCCTCACCGCGGTGTGGGGCCCGGCGCACAGCGCCGACATGCAGTACCTGCGCGTCTATGTCGGCCACCTGCGGCAGAAGATCGAGGCCAACCCGGACGACCCGCAGGTGGTGCTGACCGAGCCCGGCATCGGCTACCGCGTCGCCGACGGCGAGTAGCGGCCTCCCGTAGCCCGGATGAAATCCGGGGGCGGCCGTGCCGCCGCGCCGAGAGGGAACGCCGTAGGGTGGGCCAGTAGGGCGGCGCCTGTCTGCGCGGCCTATGGCGCAGCGTGCCTACCGCCGCGATTCGGGCATGGG